>CANHYS010000239.1 GCA_947464585.1 Planctomycetaceae bacterium
GCGGGCGGAGCCTTGGCCTCCGGGGCTGCAACCACAACGGCATCGGCCTCGACGGCAGCAGCCTGCGGGCTCGCGGCAGTTTCAGGGCTCGGTCGCGGAGAGCGGCGGCGTTCCATGAGCAGTGTATCGAGAGCGAGTGTCGAGCGAGTGTTTCAACGCGTGACGGAGCACGCTGGTGCGAGATGATGGCGGCGGCCGGTGCACGCCGCAGGCCGACATTGTAGCCCGTGGCTCCGCCGCGCGGCTGCGCCGGAATTGGCGGCTGGCAACGCGGAAATCAGTGGGGCTTGGCGGGCATGGAGCTTCACAGGAGTGTCACAGGGGGGCGGGCTGGCGACGATCGACGCGTGTCTTGCGGGCCCACTGTGATGCAACCGGAATCTCCACCAGAGGCTCACACTGGCGATCGCGGGCCCACAGATCGCCCATCGACTCCCCGGCCACGATCCAGCGGACGATGCGGTCGAGTGGCCCTGGCACGACGACCGCCACGCATCCGTGCGGGTGCCGCCGGAGGATTTTTTCGAGCGACTCCTCGACGCGTTCGCAGGCCTCTTCGAGGAGTTCTCCATCCGGAGGCGCGATCGCCCACGGGTTGTCCTGCCACTGCCGGTAGAGTCGCGGCTGCTTGCGGCGAATTTCATCGACGAGCATCCCCTGCCACAGCCCCTGATCAAGATTGCGCAGCCGGGAAACGACCCGTGGTTTCAGGCCCATGGCCCCGCCGACGATGCGGCTGGTCTCCGCAGCACAGAGTTCCTCCGACGTGTAGATCGCGATGGCCGGCGATCCGGTCATCAGCGTGGCCGCATGCTCGGCCTCGGCAACGCCGGCGGAGCAGAGCGGGATGTCGACGGCGCCGCGAATGCGACCCTGGAGTTCGAAGTCGGTCGCACCTGCACGGATCACGATCAAGGAATCGGGCATTGAGTGGGTATTGGCTCCAGGAGGAACAGGTTCTCCGCGGCGACGATGCCGCTGGAGAAACAGGATCGCGAGGAGTGCGTCATCATGCGGCACCCCGGGCGATTTGTTCGAGTTGGGCGATCGCCTGGGCGTAGTCCAGCGACCGGATCACGGCGCTGCCCGCCACGATCAATTCGGCACCAGCCGCGGCAACAGGACCGACGGTCTCGGTGGAGATGCCGCCGTCCACGGCCAGCCGGAATGAGCCGCCCCGCTCCGCCCTGAGGGAGGCCAGATGGGAGAGCTTTTCAATCGCCACGGGATCGAACCGCTGACCACCGAATCCAGGCTCCACGCTCATCACAAGCACGCCATCGCAGGCGTCGAGATAGGGCACCACGCGTTCAACGTGGGTGCCCGGGCTGATCGCCAGATGGGCCCGGGGACCGAGCGCGGAGATTGCTCCCAGCGTTCGCCGCGGATCGGAGAGGCCTTCCAAGTGAACGGTGAGGATGTCGGCCCCGGCCTTGGCGTAGGCTTCGATGGACAACTCCGGCTGCTCGACCATGAGGTGCACCTCAAGGGGCCCCTTCGCGGCCCGCCGCACGGCCTCGACGACGACCAAGCCATAGGTGAGCTGCGGCACGAATCGCCCGTCCATCACGTCGAGGTGGAGGCCTGCGGCACCAGCCGACTCCAGCCGCTCCACTTCGTGGGCGAGATGGCCGAAGTCGCACAAGAGCAGGGCCGGCAGCACCACCGGACCCCGTGTCTCGAGCGTGGCCGACAACTGATCGAAGGCCTGTCCTGCCGGAGGATTCACGTGTGTGCAAAGCAGAAGTTGTGTGCGAGGGCTACCATGCCCACAGCGGCGAGCCGCATTGTAGCACGGCGGGCGGGCTGGAGCCGACTTCGGTACCGGCCGCCAGCGGCGATCCTTTCGCAAACGCTTTGCGTACAAATACTTGGAGAAAGGAGGCCGATCCCGATGGCCAGCACGACAGGAGCCTCGTTCGAGGGGGTGGTTCCGAGCCGGTTGTCGCCGGCCGATAGGGAGCAGATCGAGGGCCGCACACAGCAGATCGGCCGCAGTCTCCTGGAACGGTCGCTCGCCGCCGAGCCGACGTCCGTGTCGCCGGAGTGGTGGGTGCAGCAGGCGGCGGAGTGGGCCACGCAGGACGACGACCTGAAGGTCCGGCTCTTTCGGCTCGTCGACTGCATGCCGATGCTCGACGACCCGGCCTCGCTCGACCGGCACCTTCGCGAATACGTCGACGACGACGTGATCGAGCGACTGCCGCAGTCGCTGCGAATGGCCCTGCGGGCGTCGCGGAGCGGACTGCTCGCGCCGCTGGCCGCCCGGGCCATCCGGGCCGCTGTGCTCGCCCAGGCCCGCCGGTTCATCGCCGGGTCGAATCCCGCCGAGGCAGCGCGGGCGGCACTCGCCCAGCGGCGGCATCACCGCGGCTTCACGCTCGACCTGCTCGGCGAGGCTGTCACGAGCGAATCGGAAGCCGATGCCTACGCGGCGGCCTACTCGCAACTGCTCACCGAACTGCCCCGCCTCGCCGCGGCGTGGCCCGGCGATCCGCTCGTCGACGATGGCCCCAGTGGGCCGATGCCGCGGGTGAACGTGTCGCTGAAACTCTCCGCGCTCGACAGCCAGTTTGACGCCATCGACCAGCTTGGCACCTCGCAGCGCGTGCTCGCGCGGCTGCGACCGCTTTGGCGGCTGGCCCGCGACAATCATGCGCAGGTCCATATCGACATGGAGAGCCATGCCACGAAGGACCTCACGCTGGCCATCTTCCGGCAGATCGCCACGGAGGATGAGTTTCGCGACTGGCCGCATTGCGGCGTTGTCGTGCAGTGCTATCTCCGCGAGTCGCTCCGCGACCTCGAGTCGTTGGCCTCGTGGGCGCGCGACCGTGGCACGCCGGTCTGGATCCGGCTGGTGAAGGGCGCCTACTGGGACTACGAGACCGTGCACGCCGAGGCCGCCGGCTGGCCGGTGCCCGTCTGGCAGCAGAAGTGGAAGACCGACGCCTGCTACGAGGCGGCGACGACGTTTCTAATGGAGCACGCCACGACGCTGCGGCCCGCGCTCGGCAGCCACAACCTGCGTTCGCTCGCACACGGCATGGCGGTGGCCGAGCATCTCGGCCTCGATCGACGCGGCGTCGAGATGCAGATGCTCCATGGCATGGGCGATCCAGAGAAGGAGGCGGTGACGGCCGCGGGCTGGCGGCTGCGGATCTACATGCCCTACGGCCAGCTCGTGCCGGGCATGGCCTATCTCGTCAGGCGGCTGCTCGAAAATTCGTCGAACGATTCATTCCTGCGGGCGGGCTTCGTGAAGCACGTGCCACCCGCCACGCTCCTCGCGCCGCCGGGCCCCAAGGCGGAGGCCGAGGCCGGAGCTGTTGCCGCCGCCGATGCCGACGACGTTGCTCCGCGCGACACGCCTGCCGCTATGGTCGGTTTTCGCAATGAACCGCTCAGCGATTTTTCCGTGGAGGCTTCGCGCCAGGCCATGCAGGAGGCGGTCGATCGTGCCGCCGCCGCATTCGCGTCGGGCCCGGCGACGGTGCCGATCGTGATCGACGGCCGGCGTGCCGATTCAACCGACCGGTTCCTCCGGCACGACCCATCGGATCACACCCGGCTGATCGCGGAGGTGGCGGCGGCCACGCCCGCAGATGCCGACCGCGCGGTCGCGACGGCCCGGCAGGGGCAGCAATCGTGGCAGGGCGTCGGCTGGGAGCGGCGGGCCGAGATCCTCTTGCAGGCGGCCGGCATCATGCGACGCCGCCGGTTCGAGCTGGCCGCCATCGAGGTCTTCGAGGTCGGCAAGCCGTGGCGGGAGGCCGATGCCGACGTGGCGGAGGCGATCGACTTCTGTTGCTACTACGCGCATGAGGCGCTGCGGCTGGCCAGGCCAGCGAGGGTGGATGTGCCCGGCGAGGAGAATACGACGGCGTGGCTGCCGCGCGGCGTGGCGGTGGTGATCGCGCCGTGGAATTTTCCACTGGCGATTCTCGCCGGCATGACGACGGCTGCGCTCGTGACGGGCAACACGGTGGTGATGAAGCCGGCCGAACAGTCGTCGCTGATCGCGCTGCGGCTGCACGAGATGCTGCTCGAGGCGGGTGTGCCGCCCGCGGCGCTGGCCTTCCTCCCTGGCCGTGGCGAGGAGGTGGGGCCGACGCTCGTCTCGCATCCCGACACGGCGCTTGTGGCCTTCACCGGTTCGCGGGCAGTGGGGCTGGCGATCAATGCTCAGGCCGCCGCGGCATCGGCATCGGCAGGCAGCCGGCTTGTGAAGCGGGTGATCGCCGAGATGGGAGGCAAGAACGCGATCATCGTCGATGACGATGCCGATCTCGACGAGGCGGTGGTCGCGGTCGTGCAGAGCGGGTTTGGCTTCCAAGGGCAGAAGTGCTCCGCCTGCTCCAGAGTGATCGTGCTCGATCGCGTGCACGACGCCTTCGTCGGGAGGCTCGCGGAGGCGGTGAAGAGCCTGCGGGTAGGGCCGGCTGCCGAACCGGGCACGCGGATGGGGCCGCTGGTCGATGCGGAGGCGCGCGACCGCGTGCGGTCATTTATCGCAGAGGGGCGGCGGACGGCCCGCGAGGTGGCAGCAGTCGAGGTCGGTGGCATGGCCGACCGGGGCTGGTTCGTGGGGCCGCATGTTTTTGCCGACGTCGATCCCGCCTCACCGCTCGGGCAGGAGGAAATTTTTGGACCGGTGCTGGCCCTGTTCCGCGCACGTGACTTTCATCATGCGGTCGAACTTGCCAACGGCACTCCCTATGCGCTCACGGCCGGCGTCTTCTCCCGCAGTCCGGCGCATCTGCACGAGGCGGAGGCGGCCCTGCAGGCTGGTAATGTCTATCTCAACAGGGGCATCACCGGTGCGATCGTCTGCCGACAGCCATTTGGTGGCTACCGGATGTCGGGCATCGGCAGCAAGACGGGTGGCCCGGAC
>CANHYS010000240.1 GCA_947464585.1 Planctomycetaceae bacterium
ATCGCGAAGTGGTTGACGCCGATCCGGCGATAGTGGTCGAGGAACTGGGCGATCCGGATCATCTCATCGCGGACACAGGCGACCAGCACGATCGCCTCGGGAGCCAGATCGGGAGAACGCGCAGGCTCCGCATCGAAGCGGACGACAAAGTTCTTTGGGGCAGCGAAGTACACTGGCCGCAGGCGAACCGGCAACGTGATCATGCAGCCTCCCAAAGCCGACGCGAGAGCCGACGCCGCACGGTCTGCTACGCCAGCACCGGCAGCAGCGCGGGCTTCTTGCTGCGGATCGACTTGCTGCGATTCTTCTTCTTGCGGCCGTCGCCGACTTCCATGCCGCCCGGGCCGAGCACCGCGTCCATGTATTCCTCGACCTGCTCGGCCGTCTCGAAATACTGGTCGTAGACCCAGTCGTCTTCGTACTCGCAGTCCTTGGTCGTGTATTCCCGGCAGATCTGCGGCCGCGTCTCGTAGATGCCGCAGCGGTGGTCGTCCTGCAGGTGCTTGCAGACGGTGTGCACACAGACATACCAGTCGCCATCCTCGGTGAAGACAGTGGCGTGGTCGTGGAGCAGGAACCAGCGGATGTATTCAAACTCCTCCCGCGTGGTCGGCGTCTCGAGCGGGAGCGCGAAATAGCGGCAGCACTTGGCGGTGCAGTATTCGCAGAGCACCTTGTCTTTCGACACGGTGTCGCGCTTCGGCTTGACGGGCATCTTCGGGAGGACGATATCGGCGATCGACATGGGAGTATTTCTCCAGGACGCCACGAACCGTAGCGGGCCCACACTATACACGCCCAGACGGCAGGCGAAATCGCGGCAAAAACGCCGCGGCAGCGCGGCCACCGGTTTCCCGTATACTCCCTCGGGACATTTTCCGAAGGGAGTCGAGCCGTGCCGAAATGCTGGCGAATTCTGCCGCACGACCGGGTAATAGTAGAGTCGATCGAGCGGTCGGCCGGGGTCTCCGCGGTCGCGGCCCGACTGCTCGCCGCCCGGGGTCTGATCGATGCCCCAGCCGTCCACTCGTTTCTTGGCGGCACGATGGCCGACCTCCGCGATCCCGATCTGCTGCCGGGCATCCCTGCCGCGGCCGACCGGCTGCTGGCGGCGGCACGGGCCGGCCGGCCGATCGTGGTCTACGGCGACTACGACGCCGACGGCATGTGCGCCACCGCGATCCTGATGAGTTGCCTCGAGGCGATCGACGCGAGGGCGAGCTGGTATGTGCCTGACCGGTTCGAGGAGGGCTATGGGCTCAATGCCGAGGCGCTCGAGACGCTCGCGGCCCGGGGAGCCCAGGTGGTCGTCACGGTCGACTGCGGCATTGCGAGCGTGGCCGAGGCATCGCGGGCACGGGAACTCGGCCTGGAACTGATCATCACTGATCATCACAACTTCGCCGACACGCTTCCCGCGGCCGACGTGCTCGTTCATCCCCGGCTGCCTGGGGCCGACTACCCTTTCGGCGAACTCTGCGGCGCGGGTGTGGCCTTCAAACTGGCCTGGGCGATCGCCACGCGAGCCTCTGGCGCGAAGCAGGTCACACCGCGGCTGCGGGAGATGCTGCTCAAGTCGATCGGCTATGCGGCGCTCGGCACGGTGGCAGACGTCGTGCCGCTGCTCGACGAGAACCGCATCTACGTGAAGCATGGCATCGAGTGCCTGCGGAAGCGTGGCGGGGCGGGCATCGAACGGCTCTTGGAGCTGGCCAAGCTGAACGAGAAGTCGCAGCTCGACAGCGAGGACATCGCGTTTCGTCTGGCGCCCAGGCTCAATGCGGCCGGGCGACTGGGACAGGCGGCCTGCGGCATCGAGCTCCTGACCACGAGCGACACGGCACGGGCCGTACAGCTGGCCGACTACGTCCATGAGCTCAACGCCCGCCGCGAGACGGAGGAGCGAAGCATCCAGCTGGCCGCGTCCAAGCAGGCGAAGGAGCAGTTCGATCCCGATGGCGACCCAGCCCTCGTGCTGGCCGATCGCGGCTGGCATGCCGGCGTGATCGGCATCGTGGCGGGGCGGCTGGCAGAGCGGTGGCATCGGCCGATCGTGATGATCTCCCGCGACGAACATCAGGGCCGGCCCGCCATCGGCAGCGTGCGGAGCGTGCCAGGGTTCGACGTGCACGAGGCTCTGATGGCGTGCCGCGAGCATCTGCTGACGTGTGGTGGCCATGCTGCCGCGGCGGGCCTGCGGATCGAAGATGGCAAGATCGAAGACTTCCGCAAGGCTTTCCTGGCAGCTGTCGGCCAGCGCATGCCGGCGAGCCTGCGACTGCCGCAGATCACGCTCGACGGCGAGACAACGCTCGCCGGTCTCACGCTCGACACAGTCCAGCAACTCGAACGACTGGCGCCATTCGGTCAGAGCAACCGTCGGCCGATCCTCTGCGCATCGGGCGTGCGACTGGTGGAGCCGCCGCGGACGATCGGCGGTGGCGCGAGGCACATATCCATGAACCTCACGCAGCATGGCGCGAAGGTCCGCGGCGTGGCCTTCGGCGGCGCGGACTGGCTGCCGCATCTGCCCTCGCCGGGCCAGCCCTTTCATGTTGCCTTCAAGCCGAAGATCAACGAGTTCCGCGGCCGCCGCACCGCCGAGATGGAGATCATCGACTGGCGTCCTGACGGCATCGACGTAGGCGTGGAACTGCCGACGCCGGCGATAACCTCACCTTGAAACCGCCTCGCGTTCCCACTATAGTTACAACATGACGCTCGATCTGAAAATTCGTCGTGTCGGCAACTCGCTGGGAGTGATCATCCCCACGGAAGCCTTGGCGTTGCTGAACGTCAAGGAGGGTGACCATCTCTACCTCACGGAGGCCGCTGAGGGATCGGTCAGGCTTTCGGCGCACCGTCCTGGTTTTGCCGAAAAGGCAGCCATTGCTGACGATCTGATCCAGCGGTATCGCAACGCCTTGAACGAACTCGCGAAATGAACGAGCCGGTGTGGGTGACGGAAGAGGACTGCCTCTCCTTTCACGACAAACTGCTGGCACGCTTTGGTGGCGCTTCAGGCGTTCGCGACAAGGGACTGCTGCTCTCGGCATTGGCCAGACCGCAGCACGTCTTCGCGTACGAAAAACCGTCGCTGTTCGACCTGGCCGCTGCTTACGCGCATGGCATCGTCAAGAATCACCCCTTCATCGATGGCAACAAGCGGAGTGGTTTCCTAGCGGCCACCCTGTTCCTCGAGGCAAACGGCATTCGGTTCAACGGCGACGAGCGTGATGCCGTGATCCAGACGCTGGCGTTAGCTGCCGGCGAATCGACGCTCCAGGATTTTTCAGCCTGGCTGCAACGTGTCAGTATCCAGCCCCAATCGGAGCCGGCCGACGCTCCCCTTCACGATCGCGATGCATCATGACACCTCCTCGCCCTCGACGCCTCTGGCCACTGAACAGCTGCATCTCGATAGTGGTCTTCGCGGTCTTCGTAACGAGCACAGCTCCCGCCGCCCGCGGCGATGACTGGCCACAGTGGATGGGGCCTGCGCGGGATGGCGTCTGGCGGGAGACCGGGCTCGTCAAGTCGATCCCCGCAACGGGCCTGCCGGTGAAATGGCGAGCCGAGGTGAAGGGCGGCTACTCCGGGCCGGCCGTCGCGGATGGCCGCGTCTATCTGATGGACTACGAACGCCGCGGGGGCGATGTCGCCAACGCGCCGAACGACCGCAACACTCTGGCCGGCCGTGAACGGGTGCTCTGCCTCGATGCAGCCACCGGCAGGCTGCTCTGGAAGCACGAGTATGACTGTCCCTACGCGATATCCTATGCCTCGGGGCCACGGTGCACGCCGACCGTCGCCGGTGGCGAGGTCTACACACTCGGCGCCGAGGGGAATCTCTTCTGCCTCGATGCAGCCACCGGCCGAGTGATCTGGTCGAAGGACTTCAAGAAAGACTATTCCGCTCCGACGCCGCTCTGGGGCTTCTGCGGCCATCCACTCGTCGATGGCAACCGGCTCGTCTGCCTGGTGGGCGGCGAGGGGAGCGTGGCGGTGGCCTTCGACAAGGACACGGGCCGCGAACTCTGGCGGGCCCTTTCGGCGAGCGAGTCGGGCTACTGTCCGCCGTCGATCATCGAGTCGGCCGGGGTGCGGCAGCTGGTGATCTGGGATGCCGACAAGCTCAACTCGCTCGATCCGGCGACGGGCACGGTGCTCTGGTCGCAGCCGCTGAAGCCCTCCTACGGGATGTCGATCATGGCGCCGCGTGTGGCGGCCACACAGCAGGGCCAAGTGCTCTTTGCCAGCGGCATCGGCCGTGTCGGTGCTCTCTACTCGCTCGCCGCCGACAAGCCAGGCGCGAGCGTTGCCTGGCGGGGCGATCCGAAGTCGGCTGTCTACTGCGCCAACAGCACGCCCTTCATCGCCGGCGACACGCTCTACGGTTGCGACTGCGAGACGGGGTTCCTGACGGCGGTCGATCTGGCCACTGGCAAGCGGCTCTGGGAGACGGGCGAGCCGACGCTCGGCGACCGTCGCGGCCGGCACGGCACGGCGTTTCTCGTGCGGCAGGGCGACGCCGTCGGAGATGGCCGCACCTGGATCTTTAGCGAGACGGGCGATCTCATCCTGGCCCGGCTCACGCCGGCCGCCTACGAGGAGTTGGGCCGCGTGCACCTCGTGGCCCCCACGAATGAGTGCTTCGGTCGCGAGGTGGTCTGGAGCCATCCTGCGTTTGCTGGCCGCTGCGTTTTTGTGAGAAACGACCGGGAATTGGTCTGCGTATCGCTGGCGGAGTGAGAACAGAGAACCCCGCGTTTCTCTCCAAAAAGTCCCCTGCTCCGTCATTTTATGGCTTGTCGGGGGTTTTCATGGCCTGTCTGGGAGCGGCGTTGTCCTGCGGGGGCCGGGCGGGTAATCTTCAAGCCTCTCCCA
>CANHYS010000241.1 GCA_947464585.1 Planctomycetaceae bacterium
GCGATTTTGCTCGAACCGCCGGGGGCCGATCGGATCGGTCTGGTCTGGGCGAGTGCCCGTGACGCAGGCGTGGTCATCCGCTCGCTCGAGCCGGTGGCCAGGCCGCTCGAGGAGGTCTTCGTCCAGACGCTCCGCGACGCCGACGCCGCAGATGAGACGACCCGTGGGGCCTCCGGGCGGGAGGTGGCTCATGCCGCTCCATGACGTGGGCTATCGGCCGTGGCGTGGTGAACGCCGCGGCTCCGGTGCGGCGATCGGCGTGATCGCGCTGACGGGCATCAAGCTGGCGTGGACGAGCCGCTGGCTCCGCCGCATGGTGTTCTTCGCGTGGAGCCCTGCGCTCGTTTTCGCGATGAGCTTCTTCGCGTTCGAGCAGGCGATCGACGAGGGCCGCCTCGTGAACATGCGCGAAGCGGCCCGCGCCGGCCGCAATCTCGACGGTGTGGGAATGCTGGGCACGGTGCTGGCCGACACGCTGGGCCGGACGCCCGGATACGCCAAGGGCACGCGGGCCGTGCGGCCTGCCGGCGAGCCGCCCGTGGATCCCAAGATCGACATCGCCGATACGCGACGGGTGGTCTGGTCACGACTGCTGCTGGCCTTCATGCGGGTGCCGCAGGCGGTGCTCCTCGCCGTGGTCATCGGCTTGGTGGCGCCGACACTCGTGTCACGCGATCTGCGGGCGAAGGCATGGCTCGTCTACTTCACAAGGCCCGTGGGAAGGCTCGAATACATCCTCGGCAAGGCGGCCATTCTCGGTGTGCTCGTCGCGGCCATCACGGTGCTGCCTGCGCTGGCATTGTGGCTGATGGGGGTGCTGGTGAGTCCGAGCGTATGGGTGGCTGTCGACACCTGGGACCTGCCGCTCAAGGCCATCGCGGCGAGCGTCGTGCTTGCCGTGCCGACGGTGCTGTTGGCGTTGGCTTATTCCTCGGCCACAGCGGAGAGCAGGATCGCGAGCTTCGCCTGGTTTGCGACGTGGGCCGCCTGCTGGATCGCCCATTCGACGCTCACGACCGCCGACATGGTGGCGGCCTCCCGACAGACCGAGGTCGCCGACGCGTCGGGGGGCGGCCAGCGCGAGGGCCGGGCTGGATCGTGGGGCGAGGATCCGTTTGGTGATCTCGAGGAGGACCGCTCCGTGACGGGACGGCAGTCGTCGTCGGCTGGCAGGTATCCCGAGGGCGGTCTGCGTGGTCGGTTTCGTTGGCTTTCAAAGGCCGCCGGCATGGATCCGGTGATCGACCGCTGGGCCTGGCTTTCGCCCTACCATGCGCTCGGTGTCATGCAGGCCTGGATCTTTGGCATCGAGACAAGACCTCAGGCGGTCGTGCCGTCGCTGGTGTCGCTGGCGCTGATATCGATCGTCGCCGTGATCGTGCTGCTCAATAGGATCGACGCTCCCACCCGGGCGTGAACCGCTCGGGGACGGAATCCCCGGCGTTCGCCTCCATTCTCGCTCTCGCCTTACCTGAAACGTCCATGCTCTCCCTCACACACGTCACGAAGGTCTTCGGGTCGGTGATCGGCGTCAATGACGTGACGGTGGAGTTGGGGAGCGGTGCCCACGGTCTCCTCGGCCCCAATGGTGCCGGCAAGACAACCCTTCTGGGACTCATCACCGGCCAGTTACGGCCCACGATGGGACAGGTCCGCGTGTTTGGCGAACGGCCGTTTGCCAATCCGCGGGTGCTGCGGCGGATCGGGTTCTGTCCTGCCGCCGACCTCTTGGAACGGCGGGCGACACCACGAGAGTGGGTTCGGTATCTCGTGCGGCTCTCCGGCTTCGGACGGGAGGCCGCGGCCGAGCGGGCGGATCGGGAACTCGACCGTGTGGGGCTGGGTGAGGCGATGGACCGGCCGCTCTTCACCCTTTCCAAGGGGCTGCGCCAGCGGGCGAAGTTGGCGGGTGCCATGGCGCACGACCCCGATCTCCTCGTGCTCGACGAGCCCTTCGATGGACTCGATCCGGTGGCGCGGCACGACCTTGTCGGCCTCGTGCGGCGCTGGGCTGTGTCGGCAGATGCCGTGGGAGGCAGGCCACGCACGCTGATCGTGGCCAGCCACCTGCTCCACGAGGTGGAGGCATTGCACGCGGGGTTGGCCGTCATCCTGGGCGGCCGTCTCGTCGCCAGCGGCACGGCCGGCGAGATCCGAGACATGGTGGATGCCATGCCGTCGGAGGTGCGCATTCGGTGCGATGCCCCCCGGCGGCTCGCGGAGGCTGTGTGTGCGACGCCCGGCGCGGAGAGCGTGCGGTTCGAAGGGGAGGATCTGCTCGTGGTGGCCACACGGCAGCCGCGGGTGTTGGCCGAAAGGATCGCGCACGTTGCGGTCGAGAATCGGTTCGCCATCGTGGAGGTGGCGGCCGGCGACCGGTCGCTCGAGGGCATCTTCGGCCGCCTCGTGCGGCTTCATCGTGGGGTGGGATCATGAGCGTTCCTCGTTCGGGACACACAGATGGTTCGAAACAGGCAGACGAACCGCTCCGGTACTCCCTGCTCGGTTCGACGTTGGCGGTCGCGGGCTTTCAGATCGGACGGCTGATCTCGCGCCAGCGGCTCCTGCTGGCGGGGCTCGGCGTGATCTTTCCCGCGGCGGTGATGATGGCGGTGCGGCGGACCGCGGCGGACAGCCTCGACCGCGACCTCGCCGTCACCATGATCTATGCGCTCGTGCCAGAGGCGGTCTGCATGCTTGGCCTGCTCGTCACCATGTGTCCGGTGGTGGCCGATGAACTGGAACGTGGCACCTGGATCCATGTCTCGGTCCGGCCTGGCGGTCGGCGGGCACTGCTCCTGGGAACCTATCTCGCGGCCGTGACCTGGACGAGCATCGTGGCGATCCTGGCGGCGTTCCTCGCGGTGCTGGTGGCACACGTGCCGAAGCCGCTGCCGCTGGTCGGCATGCTGGCGGCGCTCGTGGTGCTCTCGACACTTGGGCGGGCGGCGCTCTTCACCCTGCCCGCCGTGATCCTGCCGAAGCGGGCCCTCGTGGCGAGCGTGGCGGTGGCGCTCGTGGTCGAGTATCTGGCAGGGTTCATTCCTGCGGTCGTCAATCAGGCAACGGTGAGCCTGCGGCTTCGGAGCCTGCTGGTCGAGTGGATGGGCTGGCGGCAGAAGTTGCCGGTAGAGATGCAACTGCTCATCGATCCGCAGCCGGCCTGGGTGCAGATCGCGGCGGTCGTCTGCCTGGCGGCAGTGCTGCTCGTGGCAGCGGCGAAGATTCTCGACTATCGGCAGTTTCCCCCCAGCGTGGAGATCTGACATGAGGCTGCGGGAGACGGCGAAATGATCGATGTGGTCGATCTCGTGAAGCACTATCGGGCCAGCGACGGCAGCGTCGTGCGGGCTGTGGACGGTGTGTCGCTCTCCGTGGCGCCGGGCGAGATGGTCGGCCTCCTCGGTGCCAACGGCGCCGGGAAGACGACAACACTGCGGGTGCTGGCCACGCTGCTGAAGCCCACGTCGGGCACGGCCTGCGTGGGTGGCTGCGACGTGGTGGCCGATCCCTTGGGGGCGCGGCGACACCTGGGCTATGTGTCGGCGACGACGGGCGTTCCCGACAGGCTCACGGCCCGCGAGATCATGCGGTCATACGGCCGACTGCACGGCCTCGATGAGGGGCCGCTCGTGAGGCGGATTGATGCACTCGTGCGGGCGCTCGGGCTGGCTGAGTTCGCGGATCGGCCTGCCGGCCGGCTGTCGTCAGGGCAGCGGCAGAGGGTCTCGCTGGCCCGGGCACTGATCCACGACCCGCCGGCGCTGGTGCTCGACGAACCCACCAATGCCCTCGACGTCGTGGGGGCCCGCGATCTGCTCCACCTGCTCGACGGGCTTCGCGGTGACGGCCGGGCGATCCTGCTCTCCACGCATCGGCTTCATGAGATCGAGCATCGCTGCGACCGATTCGTGATCATCCATGGTGGACGCGTCGTCGCGCAGGGGACGCTGACGGAGATCCTCGGGGCCTACGGAAATCTTGAGGAGGCTTTTTTTGCGGCGCTCGACCAGGCGCCCGGCACGTCGCCTGCCCAGGGAGCGCCATCATGAATGCCGGGGACGTTCCTGCTGGCGATGAAGGGCTCACTGCGCGGGGGCATGAGAATCGCAGCCTGCGGGCCAAGGCCAGGCTGGCGCTGGCCCGTCGCGACCTGCTCGAATTTATTCGCGACCGCCGCACGCTGTTCGTCACGCTCCTGTTGCCTATGGCGATGTATCCCATCCTCGCGCTCTCCAGCGCGCTCGGCGTGCGGACGGCGCTGACCGACATCGATACCCGAACGGCGCCCATCGATCTTGCCGTGGTGCTGTCGGGCTCGCCCGAAGATGCGCAAGCCTTCGCCGCCCGCGTGGACGGACTGCCCAGGCCCGAGGATGGCCGCGGCCGGGCCGACTGGCCCGCCTCGATTTCCTTCGGGTTCGCGGCTGCCGATGCGGCCCTCGCGGCCGTCGACTCAGGCCAGGCCGACCTGTGGATCGAGGTGCCGAAGCATGTGGTCGACGCGCTCGATGGCGAGGGCACGCTGTCGATCGAGGCGAAGGGGCCAAGCGCGCGGGTGCTGCCGCCGCGGACGCAGGAGCAGTTCACCGCCGTCATGCGTGGTCTCGCCGACGACGCGAGACGGCGGCGGATCGACCGGGCCGGGCTGCCGGAAAGCCTGCTCGATCCGGTGAAGATACGGTTCACCGGAAAGATCGATGTGCCGGGTGCGATCTCCAGCCGAAGCATCCTGCCGACCGTGGCTGGAGGCGTGTTCGTGCTGCTGGCCGTGCTCACGATGACCGGCGCGTTCTACCCGGCCATCGACGCGATCGCCGGCGAAAAGGAACGCGGCACGATCGAGACGCTGCTGATCGCCC
>CANHYS010000242.1 GCA_947464585.1 Planctomycetaceae bacterium
CGGCCGCCAAAATGGAGCGTGTAGGCCACCCAGTAGTTGCCGTCAGTTCGTCCGCCAGTGTTGACGTACAGGTGGTGAGATGGGTTGGCCTCGTTGAACCGCAGAGACAGATATCCACGCGTCATGGTGTTGCTCCGAGGGGTTTCGCTTTCACCGGAAACCATTTCCGGTGCGTATCCTCGGCCCCCCTTGTCGGGAGACCGTCACCACCTTTGCTTGCAGGTTGGTGTCGACGCCCGCGGGGGTCGTCGAACTCGAGACGGATACTACGCCCCCATTATAGAGGGCAGGCCGCCCTTGTCGAGTGCGCAACAATCCAGAAGTGCGCCATAGCAAGCATGCTCGTATGGACTACGGCTTCGACTCACTCCGGCCGTCGCCGTCTTCGCTCGTTGCGGCGCTTGCGCTTTTGCTCGACCGCTTCGATCGCCGCCTGGGCGACGCGGCACATTGCGTCGTGGGCTTCCTGCTTCGTGGCCACGCCCATCTCAACCAGCAGCGTGAGCCAGCCCGCCTCGTAGTCGTGCAATCGGTTTTTCGTCGGTCCGTTCATCTGATCCTCCTTATCTGCGACTGGTCGTATTTATTCTCAGGACTGGCCAGTCAACCTTGGTCTACGGCTGACAAAAGCTGCCCAAACGCCGCACAAACCCGAGAAATCAGGCCAAAGACACCTCTTCGGCGTTGAAGCCCAGAGTGCGCGATCAGTGCTGCAGTCGATGCATTACTTCCCAGACGTCATGTAGGGCGTTGACGTAGTGCTTGTCGCCCGAAGTCTCATACGCACGGCTCTTGAAGTTGCCGTAATCGATCTCGGCCGTGAGCCCGCTCGCCACCTGTTCCCACACAGTCTTTGGCACCACGAGCCGGTAGCGGTAATCGGTGTCTTTTGTGTCCGCGATCTCGAAGCCCCGCAATTCAGCGCACCTCGACTGGAGCGACTCCAGATGCTGACGCGAGCGTGCCCGCACCATGAACGTGTTTGGATCAATGCCTTTCGTTTTGCCGGTGAGATCACGGGCACACACGACACTAAAGAAGCCGTACTGGGTGAAAAGCCACATGGTCTTTCCTTTTCGGTGGGCGATCTGCGACCAGCCCACAGTATGACACACAAGAATGAGTCACCCCCTTGCCCGAGTGGTATAATCTCGTCCACGCTTCGATGTCCGGGTCGCCGTTACTCGCCGTCCCGATAGCCAGAACGATGCAGGAGGACCCATGAGCAGTTCCATCGGCGACTCCTCCTTCCGGCCGCATACCGGCAAGATCCGACACCTCGACGCCGCGCAGGCCAGGCAGCTTGTTGGGCTTTTCGAACGGCCAGTAGTCAGCGATCAACTCGGGCTGGCCTACGATGCGAGCGATTCCCTCACCGAGGCGACGAAGGGCGAACTCACAATCCAGCCGGTAGCCGCCCACGGCCACTCTGCTGCCGTCATTGGCCACTACAGTACGCATCTCTACCTGCACGAACTCCTTCGGCTCCCGCTGTCGGTGGCCCGGGAACTCAAGCTGCACCGCGGCCATCTCTATCTCGACAAACTGGTGGCGGTCACCGACGCCGTCGCTGAGGAACTCGCCACGCACACGGGCGGCGGACTATCGCTCAACAACCTGCGGCAGCTGTCTGTGCCCTCGGCATGGGCTCTCGGCCGGCACGCCGGAGAGCTCTCTCTCAACAGACTCACGTCGCTCGACACGAACGCGGCCCTGGGCCTCGCACAGCACGAATGCCAGCTCTATCTGGGGGGCCTTGGCCGGCTGTCTCCGGTAGCCGCGGCGGCCCTATCGCAGCATCGTGGCGATCTCTTTCTGGAAGGCCTGAAGGAACTGCCCGGACGGGTTGCGGCCCACCTCGCTCGGCACCGCGGGAAACTCCATGTGCATGGGATCGCGGGGCTGTCGGACGCCGTGGCAGAGGCGTTTGGCCGACGGCAAGGGTTTCTGTGTCTTCAGGGAGTGGAGCAGCTCACGCCCGTGCAGGCCCAATTGCTTGCCAGCCATAAGGGTCCGCTCTTGTTCCACCGCCTTGCGGTGGACGATGCCGTGGCCGCCTGCCTAGCCCGGCATGAGGGCTCGCTCTCCGTCAATGTTGGGAATGGCATCACGCTCCGGCAGCTCGAGTTACTCGTTCAGCACGTCGGGCAGATCGTGCTTGTGGGCCTTACAACGATCAACGAGCGGCAGGCACGGGTTCTTGCCGCGCAGACCAACTGGCATGGCGTTCCGGGACTATCGGGGCTGTTTCTGGACGACATCAAGTGCATCACGCCCCCGGTGGCGGCCATTCTTGCAACGCACCAGGCTGGCGGGCTGTCGCTCAAGGGAATCTCGGAACTCACCGAGGACACGGCTCGGGAGCTGGTACGGCATCCAATCCTGTGCTTGGACGGCGTGAGCAGCATCAGCGACGGCGTGGCGAAGATTCTCGGCCGCTACGAAGGTGCGACGCTTTCGCTCAAGGGGCTGAAGACGACCAGTCATTTGGCGATTTCCAAGCTCCGCGATAATCCTGCCATCGAGCTACCGCGGTGGTTTTACGGGGCTGAGAATCTCAGCCCAGATCGGGCATCCACGGCTCTGGCTGAGCCGCCGAAGCTAGGCCCGCTGGAAACAATTCGCATCATCCAGCAGATCGCCGGCCAAGGCGAGCAGATGCTGAAGAACTGACTGGTCGCGACAACATGCCCTGCCGGCAGGGCCTTCCCTAACTACGAAAAGACGATCAACAAAATGTGTGAACTGCTTGGACTCGCCTTCAACAAGCCGATCTCGCCCAGCCTCTCCTTCCGCGGCTTCCGGCACCGGGCCGAAAGGAACCGACACGGATGGGGCCTCGCGGCCATCAGCCCCACAAAAGCACGGATCACCAAGGAGCCGATCCGAGCCGACCAGAGCGATGTGTCACGGGCTCTCCGGGACAACCCGCGGCTCACCGCACCGATCTTCATCGGCCATGTCCGGTTCGCCAGCCGTGGCGAAGTGAACCTCAAGAACACCCATCCGTTCACCCGTCGCATCAACGGTAGGGATTTCGTTTTCGCTCACAATGGCACGCTCTCAATGGAACAGTTGAATCGCCGCGACACCGGAGACTTTTCCTCTGAGGGCTCCACCGATTCCGAGCTGGCGATGTGCGTGTTGCTTTCCTGGATGGCCCAGGAGCAGGTCGACCCACGCAACTACGCTCTCATTGAGGACTTCCTTAAGGATCTCAATACCGCAGGCGACCTGAACCTGCTGTTCTCTGACGGCAAGCGGCTCTACTCTTACCACGACAAGGGCGGCTACAACGGCCTCCGCTGGACACACCGCGAGGCACCCTTCTGCCAGGTCAGCCTCCGCGATGAGGACTGGGAGGCTGACCTAGCCGAAGAGAAAGCTCCTGATCAGAGGGGCTTCGTGATTGCGTCGCGAAAGCTCACGGACGGCGAAGACTGGCGGAACTTCCGGCCGGGCTCGTTGATGGTGTTCGAGCGTGGTGACGTCGTGTACGGCGTTCGCAGTTAAGCAATCCGAGGTGGTGCCGGATTCTGCGCCGGATTCGATCCCTTGAGCGTGTTTTCCTCGATGCCCACTGCGAAGCCCGGATCCCTACCCGGGAGTCACCAGAAAGCAGGTCGAGGCAGTGCTTGAGTTCACCGCCGCCAGCGCGGCGGCCGTCACCGGCCCGCGGTGATGCAGAACAGGTGACTCTCGCCCCGGATGAAGAGATCGGCGCCGACGGCCGCCGGCGTCGCATCCACCCCCTCCTCCATCGCATTCGTGGCGAGCACCTTCAGGACCGGCTTGTCCTCGATGACCACGATCGTGCCGCTGCGGTCGGTGAGGTACACGCAGCCGTTGGCGGCGATGGGGGAGGCGTAGGTGCGGCTCATGCCGGGAATGCGGCTGGCCGTGTAGTGCGGGCGGCCGCTCGTCGCGTCGACGCAGGAGAGAAGGCCGGTCTTCTCCTTGTAGAAGTAGAGCCGACCGTCCGACAGCAGCGGCGAGGCGACGTCGGGTGTGTCTTTCTTGAGCGTCCAGAGGAGGTGCGGAGTGGCGGCGAGATCGCCGCGGCCGGACAGGTCGAACCCGCCGATGAAGGCGCCGCGGAATCCGCTGCCGATCCAGGCGACGCCGTCGGCCGCGACCGCCGAGGCACAGGGACGCTCGGTCTGACCCCCGCAGCGCCAGAGTTCCCGACCGGTCTCGAGGTCGTAGCCGCGGGCCGCGTTCTGCCCGTTCATGACGACCTGCTTCACCCCCTGTCGATCACTGGCAATCAGCGGCGTGGCCCAGCAGGTCAGTTCGTCCCGCGGCGTCTCCCACACCGTCGCGCCTGTCACCCCGTTGAGGGCGAAGAGCTTTGAAGGCCCTTCGTGGTCCCACGGCACGATGATCTTCTCACCGGCCAGCGTGGGCGAACTCCCCTCGCCGAAGCCGTTGCGGATCGACATCCGGCCGAAGTCCCGCTTCCAGACGGGGTCTCCCGCCATCGTGTAGCAGAAGAGGCCGCGGGAGCCGAAGTGGGCATAGACGTGCTTGCCATCCGTGCACGGTGACGCTGAGGCGAAGCCGTTGGTGTCGTGCGTGCCCTCGTGCGGCACGGCCTGCACGGCGGACCGCGACCACTTCTCAGCTCCGGTCGCGCGGTCGTAGCAGAGCAGCCGGAAGTCGAGCATGCCGGGAGTGCCCTCCACGGGCACCGCGGTGGTGACGAACACCGACTGCTCCCAGACCACCGGCGAGGAGGAACCGCGGCCCGGAACAGCCACCTTCCAGCGAACGTTCCGCGCGGCACCGAACTCGACCGGGGGTGTCGCCGCGGGGGCCACACCGTTGCCGAGCGGTCCCCGCCAGTGCCCCCACTGCTCC
>CANHYS010000243.1 GCA_947464585.1 Planctomycetaceae bacterium
CGGAGGCCGCGGATCACGTCGGTCATCCAGCCGCCACAGTAGCCGTCTGCGATCACGCGCGTGCCCTCGTGCATGATCTGCACCCGCTGTCCATTCTGCTCGATCACCTCACCCGCATCAGCCACTTTCGGAATCGGATCCGTATCTCGGCAGGACAACGTCATCCTCACGCGACGGCTTACATCCGCAGAGAGATGCCCATACCCATCGGCCTGCATACTTTTACGGATGATGAGGCCGATCGAGGTCGACGCATAGCCCCAGAGGTCGAGCCGCAGATGCCTGTCTTGGCTGTAGGGCGCGGCATCGACATAGCGATCGAGTTCTCGCGACCCCGTGGAGAGATCGAGCAACTCGACATCGTGACCGGCGTCACGGATTGCCGCGATGACCCACTCGATGTCCTTGAGCCGGAAGATCACACAGCCGCCGTCCATCACCGTGGCGTCGTTCGAGGAGAGATTGAACTCCGTGGTGTGCACCGCGACGCCGCCTGGAGCGAGGCACCGCATCTGCTCCTCGAGAAACCGCAGACCCAGCTCGATGCTGCCGCAGTGCTCGAAGGAGCAGGTCGACCAGGTGAAGTCGAAGCCGGTGAGGTCAGCCGGAATGTCGTTCATATCGACGGGCCGGTAGCTGACGTTGTCGCGGAAGGCCTGCTCGGGGCAGATGGCGGGGTGGCTGAGCGACGCGAGGTTGCCGACCCATTGGCCGGTCTGCGCCCAGGCCTGGTTTCGCTCGTCCTCGGCCGGGAGGTCTGTCGCCGTGATCTTGCAGCCGCGGGCCGCAAACAGCGCCGGCAGCTTCTCCGCCCCCACCGCGAAGCCGAGGCCACGGCGGCCTGGCTGGAGCATGCCGCGTTCTTCGAGCGTCTCGCAGATGTAGGCCAGTTCCCAGAGCTTACGGTGTGCCCGCCACGGCTCCTGAAGCGCTGCAGCCCAATGGCGAAACCGTGGACTGTCGAGCTGGTCGAACGTGCAGAGCGACGAGGTGGTGCCGTTCGGTCGCGTGCCGCCCACGTAGATCGACGGATCCGCCTTCGCAAAGCGGGCGACATCGATCCGGGCTGTCGAGGGACGGCCGGGTCGCTTCGTGCGAGCCGCATGACCGTTTCCCCAGGCCGTGATCGATCCCAGCAATTCATCCACTCGCGCCATGATTGTGCCTCGTTGACTCTCGTTCCCGATGGCGACGGCACCGCCTCCCGCCGCCAGAGTTGCGGATCGTGCTCAGGCCGCCGCCCGCTCTCCACGCCGGACATCCACGGATGTCCCGGAAAAAACAATCTGCATCAGCTGTTCGGTCGCCTGCTGCCAGGTCGGAGATGCAAAGGATCCCGTCGGCTCTGCTGCCGGAAAGACACCGTCCCGTTCCCAGCGGACGATCTGTCCGGCGAGTCCGGCCACGTCGCTGGGTGCGAAATAGACGCACCACGGTCCGCCCACCTCACGATGGGCCGGAATGTCGGATGCAAACACCCGCATGCCGTGCGACAGGCTCTCCACGATCGGCAGCCCATAGCCCTCGGCCCGTGACGGAAAAATCAGGGCACGGGCATGGCCGTAGGCATGGAGCAGTTCTGTATCGGTCAGGTCGCCAAAGTGCATCAGCTGGGTGCCATACCGCGGATGGCTGTGCAACCTGCGGATGAGTTCATCCCCCTTCCAGCCCACGAAGCCCACGACGAGCAGTCGAGCCTCCGGCACCTGCCGCCACACCTCTTCGAAGACGGCCGGCAGGATCGTCTGATTCTTGCGGGGCTCGATTGTGCCGACGGTGAGATAGGGCTGCACGGGTGATGCCGCGAGAAACGCCTGCAATTCAGGACGCACGGCCCCCGACTTGCTCGGTGACTTCACATCGGCGCCAAGCCGAAAGGCCTTTACGAGTGGCGCCGCCCGATCGGGGTCGCGTCCCATCCGCCGCAGTTCCTCGCGGGCCTCGACGGCGACCGCCTCGGAGATGGCCGCCACAAAATCGGCCCGAGTGAGCGTGTTTTGCATCCAACCCCGATAGGTCGCAGGCAGACGCTTCGGCACGAGTTCCGGATGGGTGTGGGGAATGAAGTCGTACTGCACGACACCGACCCGCGTGCCAGCCTCTCTGGCCCGGTCGACGACATGCCAGTAGCGAGTCGCCCACGACGAGTCAGCCAGAAGGAGCGTGTCGTTCGGTCCAAACTCGATCGGCGCTCCGGGGAGCGGAATACGAAGGATCCGGCGCCACTGCGTGCGGATCGCCCTGACGATGGTTCTCGGCACCAGCAGCTTGTGGAGCCGCCGCAGCACCGGATGGGCGTTACTGGCGGGAGGGCGCTTGACGACGTCGACGATATCACCGGCCGACGAGAGACTCAGCGTGATGAAGTGGTCGTCCTCGAACCGCACGGGGATAACCGTCGCACCATGCTGAGCAGCGGCGGCGACGCCGTGCCGGGCGATGCTTCGCACCACCCGCGGAATGCCGGCAAGACGAGGCGTGGCGAGCGTCTGCGTACAGTCGATCAACACCCTCGGCGCAGGGGAGTGCTGCCCGGCGGCGCGGCTGGTCATAACGGACTCCGCTGAATGACGTCTGCTCATGCTGCCTTCAAGGTCCTGCCGTTGGGAAGACCTGCCGGCTCCGTCGTCTCGTTCCCGATAGACAGTCGCGGCCACACCGACCGACGGCTCTGCTCGGCCGGGGCATCGATCGCCCCGAGTACCTGGGTTGCCGTCTCGTGCCAGCTGGTTGGGTGAAAGTTCTGCCGGATTGTCTCCTCACGGTCGTGGACCCAATCCGGGTCGTCCATGACCCGCTCCACGAGAGCCACGAGACCGTGCACGTCGTAGGGATCGAAGAATTCCGGCAGGTCGCTGCTGATCTCCGGAATGCTCGTCGCGTTCGATGCCAGACACATCCGACCGTGCCCGAGGCTTTCCGCCACGGGCAATCCCCAGCCCTCATACTTGGAGGGATAGATCGTCGACTGGCAGTTTTTGTAGTACCACTCCAGTTCACAATCCTCGATGCCGTGCAGTATGTGAATCTGGCGGTTCACGGTGCGATCCTGACGGATCTCCCGGAGCAGGTCGGCAACGTAGAGATGGGGCGTGCCGATACAGACAAGATCGGGGCACGCATCGCCCCGCCGGGCCGCGAGCTGCGTCCAGGCGTCATAGAGCAGCCGGTGATTCTTGCGGACGTCGAGCGTGGAAACGCAGACGAAGAACGGCCGTGTCGGCGCGAATCTCGGCAGGGGCGAGTGCGTCTCTGTACTGGCGTCCTCACCCAACACGTCACCCAGCCGTACGACGGTGATCGGGGGCACATCGAACCGACATTCCGCGCAGTAACGTTCGATCTCCTGCCGAGAAAACTCGGAGATTGTCAGCACGCAGTCCGATTCGCAAAGCACGCTGCGGACCCACGCCGTGATGGCCTTCGTGTGGGCTGGTTCGAGCCATTGTGGCTTGATGGTCGGAATGAGGTCATAGATCATCCGTACCACCTTCACACCTTGGCTGCGGACGCTCGCGATCGCCTCGGTATGGCCGGGCATCACCCACGTGGCGCCGATCGACACGAGCGCATCGCCCGGTGCAGCGAAGGCCGCAACGTTCTGACCCGCCACGGCTGCCACGCGATGCGGGGCCACTCCCCGCATGTGTGGCGGCGGAGCGAGCTGCTGGCCCGGTCGAGCCGCCCGCCGCAGCCGCCGCTTCGCCCAGTGCCCGATGCTTTTCCGCAGCTGCCGCGCAGCCGTCTTGAACTGCCGGAAGGCGTTTCGCAGTTCCTCGGTTTCGCCTGCCCCCCCGAAGAAAAAGCCTTTCTTGAACAGTTTCAGCTTGCGGCGACCGGGACGCGCCGCGGCCTTTGCCGCCGGCAGCGGTCCAGGATGTGCCGACTCGGCCGACGAGGTGCCCGACTCAGCAGACGCGAATCCGCGGAGATGGCACCGCACGGTCGCGGGCAATTCAGACTCGCTCATGGCGAGAAATCTGGTGGACTTCGCGTCGTACCGCACCAGTCCCACTGAACCGCCCTGCTCAACGAGTCCGTTGAGAATACCGACGGTGGTCCGCTGGATGCCGGTGAGGTGCGGGAGTTTCCACGCCACGAGGTCGGAGACGTCGTACCAGATTGTCACGGTGATCCCTTTCTGAGTCGAAATGCTGAATGTGTCGCCCCACAGGCAGCGTCTGCTTAGGCGGCAGCTGGGGTCGCCAGGTAATGCCCCTTCACGAGCTTGAATCCGTCGGTGATGTTGGCCGGATAGGACAGCGGAGCACGGAGGGATGGCTCTTCGCGGCGGTAGTAGTAGCGGTTCAGCCCGTCGAACAGGCCGAATTCATAGCCATGCTCGAAGAGCAGCCCCTCCCATTCGAACCAGGTCGGTTCGTAGGAGTAGATGTCGCAGCCGGGCAGTTTCGCCTTGATCGCCTCCAGCAGGATCACCCGAGGCCGAAAGGACCGCCACTCGCCACCGAGCAGCACGTCGCGCTCGGCGCCCTCGACATCGATCTTGAGAAACTGCACGTCCTGCCCATCCAACTGGCTGGTGACGTCGGCGAGGGTGATCATGCGGACGGAATACGTCTTCTTCGCCAGGCCAAAGCCCGCCAAACTCTTGGCGTCCATCGTGTCGCGATACGTCGAGAGGCCCGAGTCACCCCATTCGCTGAACTCGACCGACCCGCGCTCTGTTCCGAGCACGACGTTCAGGTTCCAGTCGCGGGGCCGCTGTTCCTCAAACTTCTCGTGAAACCTCACGACGGGCTCCACATTCACGCCCGACCAGCCCTTGTCGTAGAAGTGCTTCGTCACCGAGTCCACCACTGGGTCGTAGCCGCCGACATCGATGTAGCGGC
>CANHYS010000244.1 GCA_947464585.1 Planctomycetaceae bacterium
ACGGCCGTTCGGACGTCGAAATTGGGAATCCGCGGACAACGCTGGAGGACCTGTTCCTCGATGTGGTTCGCGACACGCAGGCCCGTCCGGGCCGCCGCGCCCGGCAGGCCTCTGCCGACGGCGCCCAGCAACAGAAGGGGTGAGCCACAACCATGGTATTGGAAGAGGAAATCCCAAAGTTCGCCACGTGGATTGGCCCGGCACTGCTGTGGTACGTGTTCGCCGGCAGTCTGGTGGCTGTCTTCGCTGCCGCGTTGGCGTGGCTGACGCAATCCGTGCTGTACGGGCCGCTGGCGGCCGGCGACCGCGTCTACCGGGGCGTTTTGACGGGTCTGGCCGACCTGGCGGGCATGTCGCCCCGACGGATCTGGGCGCTGGCGCGGCTTGCGATCCAGGAGTCGCTGCGTCGCAATGTGCTCGTCGCACTGGCCCTGTTTCTGCTCCTCGTGTTGTTTGCGGGATGGTTTCTCGATCCCAAGAGTGTCAACCCGGGCAAGCTCTACCTCGGCTTCATCCTCGGGGCCACCAATCTGCTGGTCTGCATGGTGACGCTCGTGCTTTCCGTCTTCAGCCTGCCGGCCGACATCAAGGCCAAGGCGATCCAGACCGTCACCACGAAGCCTGTCCGCACCGGTGAGATCGTGCTTGGCCGCATCCTCGGCTTCTCGATCGTTGGAGCGGTGCTGCTGGCGATCATGGGGCTGATCGGCTGGGGGTTTGTCGTGCGAAGCGTGAGCCATGGCCACACGGTCGCCGTCGAGGACACGATCGAACTCAAAGACGTGGGTGGAACCGTCACCGGCTTCGAGGGCCGGTCGAGTCTTGATCGCGGCCATCGCCACCGCATCGAACTTGACGCTGCAGGCAATGGCTGGACAGACAACGTGCAGGGGCATCGGCATGCCGTGCGGCGGTCCGAAAACGGCTACACCATCGGAGCCGCCGAGGGGCTCCTCGAGGCCCGGCGCCCACTCCGCGGCTCGCTGCGGTTTCTCGATCGAGAAGGTCGGCCCAGCACGAAGGGCATCAGCGTCGGTTCTGAGTGGACCTACCGGCAGTACATCGAGGGCGGCAGCCTCGCCGCTGCGATCTGGAAGTTCGAGGGGATCTCGGAGCGGGAGTATTCCAACGGTCTGCCGCTCGAGATGATCGTGCGGGTGTTCCGCACCTACAAGGGCTCGATCGAGAAGGGGATCAAGGGAAGCGTCCGGGTTCGTAATCCAGCCAGCGGCCTGCAGAGCGATCCGTTCTACTTTACGGCCCGGGAATTCACGATCGACTCGCTGCTCATTCCGCGGAAGCTGGCCTCCACGTCGACCGACGGCGGCACCCGCCAGGTCGATCTGTTCCAGGATATCGTGGCCGATGGCCGGGTCGAGGTGATCCTGCAGTGCCTGGAGCCGGCTCAGTATTACGGCGTTGCGCAGGCCGACTTCTACCTGCGGGCAGGCGACGGGTCGTTTGCCCTCAACTATGCCAAGAGCTGCTTGGGCATCCTGTTCTCGATGCTGCTGGTGACGGCGATGGGCGTGATGTTCAGCACGTTCTTAGGAGGCCCGCTGGCCCTGTTCGCGACGCTGGCAGTGGTGATGGTCGGCCAGTTCCGGGAGTTCATCCAGCGGCTCTTTGAGAGCCAGGTGACGGGCGACTCGTCGATCGTTCCCGGCGGCGGGCCGATTGAATCCCTCTACCGGATCGTGACGCAAGAAAGCATCACGGTCGAACTCGCGCCGTCGCCGGCCGTACAGATCATGAAGACGTTCGATACGTTCCTCCTGGCACCCATGCGGCTGCTGGCGGGAATCTTCCCGTCGCTCAGTTCACTTGGCACAAGCGACTTCGTGGCGGGAGGCTTCGACATACCCTTCGATCTGGTGGCCGAACACGGCATGGAAACACTCGGATATCTGCTGGCGTTCTTCATCGCCGGCGCCTTCTGTCTCAGGGCTCGCGAGGTGGCATCATGACCCCGACTCCGTCTGCGCACGAATCGTCCCGCGCTCCGGCCGGCCAGTCTGGCGCAGGTGGCCGGCGCAAACCGGCGGCCTCATGGCTTGGACTACGGCCGGGCACGCTCCTGGCGCTCGTGGGAATCGCCGTGCTTCTGGTGCCGCTCTCCGCGCTGAGCCAGCCGGCCGACTCGTCGAGCAAAGGGGGCAAGCTTGCCAAACTCCGGGAGCAGTTCGGACTGTCGCAGGCCAATCTCGGCGAGGTGGATCCGACCAGCGAGGCGATGCGACTGGCAACGCTGGGGCTCAAGAACGTCGCCGTGACGCTCCTCTGGGATCGGGCCAACCACTACAAGAAGGTCGAGGACTGGACGAACCTCTCGGCCGTGCTCGAGCAGATGACCAAGTTGCAGCCCAACTTCTATTCGGTTTGGGACTTCCAGGCGCACAACCTCTCCTACAACATTTCGGTTGAATTCGACGACTACCACGACCGCTACGCCTGGGTGATGAAGGGCATCGAGTTTCTCCGGCAGGGCATTGCGTACAACCTGCGGGAGCCCCGTCTCCTGGGCCGCATGGGCTGGTTCATCGGCCAGAAGATCGGCAAGGCCGACGAGAAGAAGCAGTATCGTCGGCTGTTCAAAGCGGACGACGACTTCCACGAGCGTGACCGGCCGGGCCGCACCCTGCCCGAACGCGACAACTGGCTCGTAGGCCGTGAGAAGTACCTCGCTGGGCAGCAACTTGCAGACTCTGGAGCGCCCCTCAAGACGACCGCGCTCATCTACCACAGCGAGCCGATGATGACGGCGATCAACTACGCCCGGTCCCTGGAGGAAGATGGCACGTTTGGTGCTGCTGCCCGCGATGGCTGGAAGCTGGCGGGTGACGAGATGCGACGGTTCTCGGTCCGGGAAATCCCCACCACCTGGGAGGTGCCGGTCCGGTTGGGCATGCGCGAGGCCGAACTCGCCCGGGCTGACCGCGTAGCGGGCGAACTCGAGCAATTGCTGCCCGGCCGCTTCAAGGCGATTCAGGATTCGAAGCGGGCCTCGCTGACGGCCGACCAGAAGGCGGCGCTCGAACTGCCGCCGCTGGAGCGGACCGACTCGCAGCACGCCGACGCCCAGGCGGCGACCCAGATCATGCAGATGGATTGGCCGCAGGTCGTTGCCGAGGCGCCGGTCGATGTTCGACCGCGGGCGAAGGAACTTCTCCGGCAGTACACGGAGGCGAAGGAAACGGCCGACATCATCGACCGGTATCGGGAAATCGTAAACTTCGACGTCTGGCGTGCAACCTGCGAGGCAGAGGTGACGGAGCCGGCGATCAAGGCCCGCGAAGCCACCTGGCGGGCCGAGAAGGATTTTGAAAACGCGAAGCTGCAGCCCGCGAAGCAGGCCTATGAGGAGGCCTTTGCGGCGTGGCGGGAGGTGCTTGACGCATCGCCGGTGCTCAGCGCCGACCAGATCACCAAGGACGACATCAATGAGGTGGTGGATCGGTATCGGAAGCTGCTTGAACAGCTCGACGAACCGTTCCCCAAGTCGTTTCCGCTGCAGGACATCCTGAACCCCAAGCCGGCGCAGTAGGCGGTCCGCCCCGTCCAACGTCGCCGGAACGGCAGATGCTTCGTCGCTTTGGCGAGGATGGGACTCGAGGCTCCTTCGCATCCGCCGATTCCGGCGTTCAGCGCCCCCGCAGGCTCAAGCCTGGCGAATCAGCAACTTGTCGATGCGGCGGCCGTCCATGTCGACCACTTCGATCGAGAGTCCGCGCCACCGCAGCGTGTCGCCCGTCGTGGGAATCCGCTCGAGTTCGGCGAGCACGATACCCGAGACAGTTGAATAGTCTCGGGGAATAGCGTCGAGCTTGATGCCAAGCCTGTCAGCAAGATCCTCGACGCTCGCCCCGCCGTCGACGAGCCACGAGCCATCCTCTCGCTGGACGAACTCGGAGGTCTCGCGGCGATGCTCGTCGTGGATCTCGCCCACCAACTCCTCCAGCACGTCCTCGAGCGTCACAAGCCCCTCGGTGCCACCATATTCGTCGAGCACGATGGCGAGCTGGTTTTTTTCCTTCTGGAAGAGTTCGAGCAACCGGTCAAGCGGCATCGTCTCAGGCACGAACAGGGCGCGGTGCATGATCCTGCGAAGCTCAATCGGCCAACCCATCCAGTTGTGCCGGAGCACGTCCTTGAGTGACACGTAGCCGAGGATGTGGTCGAGCGACCCCTCATAGACGGGCAGCCGCGAATAGCCGGCCATGGCGATCGCCCCGAGCACCTCGCCGGGAGGCGTTTCGATGTCGAGTGCGTCGAGGTCGATCCGCGGCCGCATGATGTCGCGGACCGTCCTTTCGCCGAGGCGAAGCGCCTCGGTCGCCACCGCCTGCTCCACGGCCTCGAGGACGCCCTCCGCGCGGCCCGCCTCGAGAAGGTGTTCGATGTCGTCCACTGACACGGTTGGCCCATCCTGCTTGTGGGCGCCCAGCATGACCAGCACCGCCGATGTGGAGACGCCCATCAGCCATACGAGCGGCCGAGTGACCTGCGAGAAGATCTTCATGGCCGGGGCAGCCAGACGGGCGAAGTCTTCGGCGCGGCGCAGCGCCAGTCGCTTGGGCACCAGTTCCCCGAACAGGAGCGTGACAAACGACAGCAGCACCACAAACACCGTCAGGGCGATCGGTCTGGCTACGGCATCCACGGCCGGCGGGGCGTTGGCCGTGATCCATTCGGCGAGGTCGCTCACCAGGCTGTCACCGCCATAGGCTGCTGCCAGCGTGCCCACGAGCGTGATCCCGATTTGAACGGTGGGAAGAAACTGGTCAGGGTTCGAAGCCAGTTGGAGCGCCGTTTGCGCTGCCTTGTCGCCCGCGTCGGCCAGTTGGCGGA
>CANHYS010000245.1 GCA_947464585.1 Planctomycetaceae bacterium
AGGGCGTAATAGATGCGGGCCGACGTGTAATGCTTGCCCTTGGCGTAGAACTCGGCGCGGTTCCAGTGCCGCTGTGCCTGCTGCGCGGCGATCGCGGCCCGCGATGTCTGGGCACGTTCGGCCTCCTCCTGCGTGAGCTGGTCGGGGAACTGCACGAGCGTTTGGTCGGCCAGGATCTCCGCCTCGTCGAGCACGCCTCCCTCGTAGCCGGGGCCCTGATACGCCCGCAGCTTCGCCTGAAGCCCGAGCAGATGCGCCTGGAGCAGAAAATCACTGTCGGGATATTCGGTGCGAAGCAGGCCGTAGAAGTAGTCGGCATCGAGCCACTGACGGTCGACGAAGTGGGCATTGGCCGCCGCCATGATGCTGTCGTCGGCCAGCGGACCGCGGGGGTCATTGATGCGGACGTGATCGTATGCCTTGAGGGCCCGTCCACGGGTGTCAAACAGCGGGCGGCTGCGATCGGCGATGTTCGGCACGATGGTCATGTAGTTGTGCTTCTGGTCGAGCGCGATCCAGTATTGGGCGATCACGAACTGCCGCTGAGCAATCCGGTCGAGGTACCGCGAGTTGGCGTACTTCTTCACCAGTTCGTCGTAGCAGTCCTCCGCCTTGGGATAGTGGTCCATGAAGAACCAGCATTCAGCGAGCTGCCAGAGCGCGTCCTCCTCGATGACCGAGTCGGGCCAACGATCGACCGCCACCTTGTATTTCTTGGCCGCCGCCGAGTATTTGCGGTCGCGGAACAAGGCATCGCCCTCCGCCAGTGCCTTCCGCGACACCGGCTCGTTGGGGCCACGGCCTACCATCTTCTTCCACCGCTTCTTGATGTTCTGGCCCTTGAAATACTCCCATCCGAAATCCTGCTCGGTAGGGTTGAACTCGGAGGAGATCACGGACGAGTCTGCGTCCTCGCCCAGTTCGCCGGCGAGCTTTTTTTCATCGGACTGTGTTTTCGACCACGGCCAGGCCGGCGTTTTCCAGGTCGGCGTCTTGATCGAGGCGCATCCTGCCTGCAGGAGCACGCAGGCGATGGCGGCGGTGCAGGCGGCAAGGCCTGCACGGCGGAAGCGGATGGTGATGCAGACTGATGGCATGGCGACGCAGCAACGTTCCTAGTGGACGGGCCGAGCGAGTATCAGGAGGAGCGGGATGGGCCTGGGCGGGATCGTGGTTGCAGCAGCGGTGCGACCCGCGGCCGCCGGCCGAGGAGGTGGGACAGCATGGTATTCATAACGGCACGCACCTCGCCGTCGATGGGTGGTGGCAAAGCCAGTGACCTCCACGCGTCGGGGGCGGCAGCCAGCAGCCGCAGGGCCGCGAGGCAATCTGCCGAGACGGAGACGACCGCACGTTTGCCGCGACGGCACCGCTCGCAGACAACGCCGCCGTCGAGCATGGCAAACGCGATCCTGCCTCCTCCGGGGACCGGCCCGTGACATTCGGCGCACCGCACGAGCGCCGGCGCATGGCCGACCAGCCTGAGCATGGCCAACTCGGTGTGCGTGACCAGAGCCCGCACATGGCCGTCCGTGCGTTCGTTCGCGGGAGTGTCTTGATCATGGGCAGAACGAGGGGCTGAGAGTGTTCGCAGGGTGGCATGGGCGACATCGAACAGTTCCGGCTGCGGATCACCGTCCGCGGTGAGCGCGTCGAGCAGTTCGGCGACATCCATGCCGCCGAGAAATGCCGCCTGGCTCCTTCCAACCCGAAACCGATGCTCGAGACAGGCTTCCGTCACCAAGTCGAGAGCATCGGAGGATTTACGGAGGACGAGTACCTGACAGATCGAAAGCAGGTCAAGGGCGGCGTCGAACCCGCTCTTGGGCCGCCACGCCCCCTTCGCCAGAGCCCGCAACTTGCCGTACTCCCGGGTAAACAGGGTGACGACGCAACTCGTGTCGCCGAATGGGAACGTCCGGATGACGATTGCCCGTGCCTTTTCAGCCGCCATCGTTTCCGGTGCTCCCGGGCCGCTCATCCCCGAGCCGCTCGATGCGGATCAGGTCGATTCGTCGGCGGGTGGCCGCGAGCACCTCCACGATCGCCCCGTGCGATCGGATCTTCTCCCCCACCTCCGGAATCCGGCCGCATTGGTGGAAGACGAAACCGCCGATCGTCTCATACCCCGCCTCCTCCGGCAGCGACAATCCCATCCGTTCGTTCACTCGCGCGACCGGCACGTGCGCCAGCACCTCGCACGCGTCGGGCGAGACCAGCCGGATGCCGTCCGAGAACGCCTCGTCGTGTTCGTCGGCGATCTCACCCACGATCTCCTCCAGGGCGTCCTCGATGGTGACGACCCCTGCCACGCCCCCGAACTCGTCGGTGACGATGGCCATGTGCGTCTTGCCTCGCTGGAATTCCAGGAGCAGCGTCCGCACGCTCATCGACTCAGGCACGAACCATGGGGGCCTGAGCAGAGGACGGATGCCGACAGGTGTGGCAGGGAAGGCGGTGGTCTTCGGCGTGAGTCCGTCGGCGAGTCTGGTGAGCACGTCCCGAGTGTGGATGATGCCGACGACATCGTCCGCGGAACGATCCCACACCGGCAGTCGCGTGTGGGCACTCTCCGCGGCCAGACGGACCGCCTCGTCCCAATCCGTGGCCAAAGGGATCGCGATCATCTGCGTGCGGGGCGTCATGATCTGCGACACGCGGACCTCGTCCAAACCAATGACGCCCCTGATCATGTCGCGGGCCGTCCCCTCGATGCGGCCTTCGCGGTGGGCCTCGTCAACGACCAGCCGCAGTTCGTCCTGCGGCCGTTCGACCGACGTCTCGTCGCCTCCCCGGCCCACGGCAGCACGGCCAAGCGCCGCTGCCAGACTGCCAAGGAACCGCACGACCGGCCCCAACACGCCGACCACGGGCCGCCACAGCCGCCAGGTTGCCACCACGATCCACGGCCCCGCGAACATCGTCAACAGCATCGGCACCACGACGAGCACAAGCCAGACGATCGCGATCCAGCCAGCCACCGCGGAAACCTCCAATGCCAGCATGCCACCGGAAGCGGCAAACAGTCCGCGAGCCGCCAGCAGCGTGGCAACGACGGCCGCAATCACGACCACCGACGCTGCCACGAAGGCGATCGTCTCGCTGGCCGCCACGATCTCGTCGCAGTGGGCCGGCACGCCGGCGCGTCGGCAGAGGTCCTGGATGCGCTGCCGCTGGGCGCCGCGAACACTGCGGGCCTGCACGGCCGCCAGGCTCGCCAGCAGAAGCAGCATGAACGCCGATTCGATTCCGAGTGATTCCGCGGCATTCATGGGGGGGTGCCTGCGGCCCTCGTTCGCGGCGGAACCGGCAGCCCACAGGCCTTCATCACGGCCCGCTCGCGGGCCCGCATCTGGCGGCGGTCGGCGGCCGTGTGGTCGTCATAGCCGGTGAGATGCAGCACCCCGTGAACGATGTAATAGGCAAGTTCCTGCCGCGGGGTCCAGCCGACGGCGCGGGCCATGCGGCGGGCCGTCTCGGTGCTCACCACGATGTCGCCTGCCAACACGCCCGCCCCCGGCGGGCCGGCGGTGCCCGCGGAGAGATCGAACGTGATCACATCGGTGGGGCCCGCCAGACCGAGCCAGCGGCGATGGACCGCCGCGATCCGCCGATCATCGACCAGGATGACGCCGATCTCGGCCTGCTCGACCCCCTCCGCGATCAATGCGCTGCGCACCAACCGCTCCAGGCCGCGGGCCGAAACCCGGAGCAGACTCTGCCGATCACTCACATCGACGACGAGCGTCGGCCGAGGCGGCTGGGGGACGGAGCGGCCGCGGGTTCGGGACACTACGCCGTCCTCTGGTCGGGATATTTGACGCGGCCGTGATAGACCGCGGTCAGGCTCTTCACCAGGCTCCGCTCGATGATTTCGAGCTCCTCAAGCGTCAGACCGCATTCGTCGAACTGCCCGTCGAGCAGCCGCTTCATGGCGAGATCGTGCACGAGGCTGGCGATCCGGGCGGGCGTCGGCTCGGTGAGGGCACGGCTGGCGCTTTCGACCGCGTCGGAGAGCATCAACACCGCCGACTCCCGCGAACTCGGCTTGGGGCCAGGGTAGCGGTAGTTCTGCTCGTCGATCTCCGTGCCGTTGGGGTCGGTCTGCGACAGCTCGGTCGCGCGGCGGTAGAAAAACTCCACAAGCGTCGTCCCGTGGTGCTCGGCGATGATGTCGACGATCGGGTGCGGGAGGTTGTACTGCCGCGCGAGTTCCACGCCCTCCTTGACGTGGGCGATGATGATCAGCGTGCTCATCGCCGGCACGAGCGACTCGTGCCGGTTTTCCTGCCCCTGGTTTTCGATGAAGTAGGCGGGCTTGAGCATCTTGCCGGCGTCGTGGAAATAGGCCCCCACCCGCACGAGCAGTCCGCGTGCGCCGATCGCCTCGGCTGCGGCCTCACCGATGCTCGCCACGTTGATCGAGTGGTTGTAGGTGCCTGGAGCGCGGCGGACGAGTTCTTGCAGGAGCGGATGGGCCACGTCACCAACTTCCAGGAGGCTCAGGTCGGTGAGCACACCGAACGACCGCTCGATGAACGGCAGCAGTCCGGTCATCAGGAACCCGGCCAGCAGGGTCCAGACACCGGTGCGCCCGGCCTCGTAGAGCAGCTGCGTGTCGAACGGCCGTTCTTCCAGAAGGTTGGCCCCGACCTGCGTCGCGATTGCGACGGCACCAGCCCACAGTCCCACGTAGATCAGCTTGCTTCGGCTGCGGATCCGGCCCATCCAGAAGACCATCGCTGCCGCGGCGGCCGCGAGCGTGACGTAGTCGGCCAGGCCGCGGCCCAGCCCGACCACCACGACCAGTGCCACCTCGGCCGCCAGCAGAAGCGCCA
>CANHYS010000246.1 GCA_947464585.1 Planctomycetaceae bacterium
ACGTGACCACCACCCGGCTTCTGGACGCCTTCGACAAGGCCCATCCCCGGGCTCGGTAACAGCAGGCCCGCATTCCCTTGCTCACGCTGCGGCCCTGGATGCATGCAGACTCCCGGGCAAGCCCGGACGCCAGAGAGGGGCTTTCCGCTGCGTCCTACACAAGACCGCGACGGACGGCCCAGACGGCCGCCTGCGTGCGATCGCCGACGGCGATCTTGCGCAGGATGTTCTGCACGTGCTCCTTCACCGTCTCCACGCTGATCGTCAGCGACTGGGCGATCTCCTTGTTCGAGAGCCCCAGCGCCATGTGCCTGAGCACCTGCGTCTCACGCTGCGTGAGCGGAATGTCGGGATCGGCCGTTGCCACGCGATTGGCCATCGTGGTCGCCACCCGGCGCAACTCTCCGGCCTTCATCGGCAGTTGGCCTGCAGCCGCCCCCGCGATGGAGTGGATGAGTTCGGCCCGGGTGCAGCCCTTGAGCATGTAGTCGTGGGCCCCCGCCGCTACGGCACGGGCAACATAGGTCGGATTGTCGAACGTGGAGAGCATCACCACGCGAACCGCAGGCATATCAGCACGGATCCGCTCGAGCGCCTCGAGGCCGTCCTTGCCGGGCATGCGGATGTCGAGCAGAACGACGTCGGGCTTCAGCTTCCGCGTGAGTTTGATTGCCTCGTCACCACTGGTGGCTTCGCCAACGATCTTCACTTCCGACCCGGCCAGCAGGCTCACAAGGCCCCGACGCACCACCTCGTGATCGTCGGCAATGACTAATTTGATTGACATGGACGTTTCAAACCTTTCCGCGGTATCCGCGGGAGTGAATTCAGGCTGGCTCTGAGCGGCGTTGCTCACCCGTACACGCAGACCAAGGGCGTGTGGGCCGTATGAGCTCCGCATACGAACGATGTTAGCAAATCAACTTTATTGAAACAACCCTCAGCAGCGGGGCACCGCGACGCGGCACCGCAGAAACCGGCGGTAATGTTGCGAAAAGAGTCGATTTGGCCAACCACCCACTTTGGTGATCCCCTCATCCTCCAGGGCGTCAGGAGGGCGACACCCTCGCCCGGACGCGGGCCAGCATGGCTGCGGCACCGCGGGCGAGAAGGAGACCCGCCAGTTCCTTGCCGAGGGATTCCGGCTTCCCAGACAATTCACGCAGATCGTCATGCGCAACGGCCGCCCTGACCGTAGCCGCGATCCGCAGCACACGGTCCCCCGAGTCTTCCAGCACGCAGCCGCCCAGTTCCAGTTGCCCGTCGTCAGTCTGATGGCCCCAGGCTCCGATGGGGGCCAGACACCCACCTGCGAGGGCCGCGAGGCAGCTCCGCTCCGCCCGCACGGCCTGATGCGTGGCGGGATCGTCGAGCGGCTCGAGTGCAAGACGCATTCGCCCATCGTCGGCACGGATTTGGATGCCCAGGGCTCCTTGCGAGACCGCCGGCCAGAAGGAGTCGGGCCGCAGGACGTGCGTGATCCGGCTGGCCAATCCGAGTCGCTCAAGCCCAGCGCCGGCGAGGATCAGGCAGTCGTATTCGCCGCCATCGAGCCGACGGAGGCGGGAGTCCACATTGCCACGAATGGCACGTACGTCCAGATCGCCGCGGATTGCTTTCACCTGCGCGACCCGCCGCAGGCTGGAGGTTCCCACCACGGCACCGGGCGACAACGACTCGATCGTGCACGGCTCCCGGGCGACGAGCACGTCGAACGGCATGGCCCGCACGGGCACGCAGGCCACCGTCAGCCCGGGTGTTTCCTCCGTGGGCAGATCCTTCAGGCTGTGGACGGCGGCATCGATCCGTCGCTCCAGCAGGGCCCGCTCCAACTCGCGAACAAACACCCCGTCCCCGCCGATAGCCGCGATCGGCACGTCGTCGCGGCGATCCCCCTGCGTGGAGATCGTGACGACATCCACGGCGTGCCCGTGGCTACGGAGTTGATCGACGACCCACCCTGTCTGCGTGCGGGCCAGCAGGCTGGCCCGGGTGCCAACCCGAATCGGCGGCTCATGCCCGGCGGTTTCTGAATGCGTATGCATGCCTGCGTATTTCTCCTCACCACGGCGTTCAACGCTCGAAGGAGTTCCGAGTCTATGAAACTCATGGCTCATCCGACACCGCATTGTCAGTCGGAATCACTCCTGACGGGAGACTAGGAACCTCCAGATGCTGAGGAGCCGGTCGGAGGCACGCGCAGGAGCTGGTGAACTTTGCCTGAAACGCAAAACTCACCATTGTCCAAGAGCATGCGACGGCAAAGTCCGCCAGCGACGAGCATGCCGCAGCCGGCGAACCAATACGCTCCAGAGTTTCGCGTTCCAGCGTTGCCTAGGCGTCGTCAGCGGTGTTTCTGTCGGCCTTGGCCACCACCGCCACGTCCACGGTCACTGCGCCAGCGGCCAGCAGTGCCCGGCAGCAGGCCGACAGCGTCGCGCCGGTTGTCACGACATCGTCCACCAGCAAAATCCGCTCCCCATCGAGCCGCCGGCGGCTACGAAAGGCCCCCAGCACGTTCCTCGGCCGGTCTGCGATCGGCAGCTCGTTCTGCATCCGCGTGGCCCGGTGCCGCGAGAGCGTCGGGCTGTGGGGCAGACCCAGTAGCCTCGCGATCCGCCGCGACAACTCGTCTGCGGCGCTTGTGCCACGGATCGACCGTCGCAGCCAGTGCATCGGGACGGGCACGACCCGACCGACATCCCATGAGGCCAGCCTCTCCCCGTGCTTGCGAACGATCAGTGACGCCAGCGCAGCCGCCACATCATCACCTGCCGGCCGCTTGGCCCGCAGCACCGCCTCGCGAAGGCCGCCGGCATAGGACGACAAGACCACGATATGACGCCAGTCGTGGGGCCGCCGCGGACAGAGTCGGCAGCTGTCGGCCGCGCCACCGGCCTCACCACACTGCAGACACCTGCCGAAGTCGGCAGACAACTCCCTCGCGCACATCTCGCAGACCGCGGCTGCCACGGACGCCGAGTCGGCCCCCGGCATCGTTCCCGGGTGCCACGCGGAGGGCTCGCGTCGACAGATGGGGCAACGGGGCGGATAGAGGAGATCGAGGCCGCCGACAGCCAAGCGGCTGGCCTGAGCACGAAGCACTCGTGCCCATTTCATCGCCGTACTCTCGCTGCTGCCAATCATCTCTGTCTGCACCTTGCCATACCGATCTCAGGCGGTTTCAGGCCTCGTCCGCAGCGGTTTTCCGGCCGAAGCCCAGATTGACGCTCCCAGCCGACCCGCGTACCCTCCGTCGCCCCACCGGGCTCCGGCCGCCGTCAGCCGGAAACGCCCGCGTCTGGCTCTCCGGTCAATCGTCCGCCACGGTCTCAATCCGTCAAGCGTTCATGCTCATCGACCGCTACATCGCCAGAGCCCAACTGCATGCGTTCATGATCGTGTTCGTGAGCCTGGCCGGGCTCACATTCGTGGTCGATGCCTTCACGAACATCGAGGAATTCATCGCCCATGCCCCGGGGGCGGGTGGTCTGGCTCGGGTGCTCGGGGCCTACTACGGCTACCGGCTGATCTCCTTTTTCGACGCCACCAGCCCGGTGATCTCCCTGGCCAGCGCCATGTTTGCACTGTCGTGGCTGGAGCGGCACAACGAGCTCACGGCGTTGCTCGCGGCCGGCGTGACCCGCTGGCGCATCGCCCGTCCGGCGCTGGTCTTCGCAGCCGTGGTGAGCCTGCTGGCCATGGCCAACCGGGAGATCGTGCTGCCGCAGATACGCCAGAACCTTTCGCGCAACGCGCAGGATCTCCGCGGAGACGCCGCCCACCCGTTCGATGCCCGCTATGACCACGCGACGGAGATCCTGTTTCGCGGCCGATCCGCCCAGTCTGCGACCTGTCGGATCGACAAACCGAGCCTGCTCATGCCCCCTTCCCTGTCCGAATACGGCCCGCAGATCGACGCAGGCGAGGCCTATTGGAAGCCGGCCGACGCCACGCACCCGGCGGGATACCTGCTGTGTAAGGTCCGTGAACCCGCCGACATCGATCGGCTCGAGCCCCTGCAAAGCGGTGGGCAGACGGTGGTGTTCACCCGGTCGGCCGCGGACTGGCTCTCCCCCGGGGAATGCTTCGTGACCAGCGACGTGACCTTCGAGCAACTGATCGGGTCGGCCAACTGGAGCCAGTATTCGTCGACGATCGAACTCGTCCGAGCCATCGCCAATCCCAGTCTGGGCGTCGGCGCTGAGATTCCCCTCAGAGTGCACGCCCGAATCGTTTCCCCGCTGCTCGACATGTCGCTGGCGTTGCTCGGCATCCCACTCGTGGTCGGCCCCAATCGCCGTGGCATCTTCGTTGCGGTCGGCCTGTGCGTGCTGTCGGCGGTGGTCTTTTTCCTGATGATATTCGGGTGGCACGCGCTGGCCGCGGCCTACGTGGTCAGCCCGTCGCTGGGCGCCTGGGCACCATTGCTGATTTTGGCGCCGCTCGCGTCCTGGGCCGCCCAGCCAATGTGGCAATAAGGACCGCCCGAAGGACCTCCGGCCCCGGATCACTTCGCCGCCTCGGGCGCCTGTGCCGCCGCCGCGGGGGCCGGGACTGCCGCGGGGGCCGGTTCGGCCAGGGCCTTGAACTCGACGGTGCGGGTCACAAGCCCAGCCAGTTCGCCCAGCGGCACCTCCGCTGCCAACGCCTGAGGCACTCGCCACACGAGCACTGCAGCGACCTTGGCGTCGGGGTCTGACGCGGCCCAGATCTGCGTCTCGCCCTCAGTGTTATTCTTCTCGTCGACACCCTTGTTGACTCGATCGAAGGGCTGCGGCCCGCCAAGCTTCAGCACCGACCAGGATGCCTTGCCCCCACCATCCG
>CANHYS010000247.1 GCA_947464585.1 Planctomycetaceae bacterium
CCTCGTTGGCCGGACGATCGACGCCGACAACATCCACCACGACGTCATTCCCTCGAACCTGCGGCTCGAGATCGGCCGGCCCTATTTTGTGGCCGTGAGCGTCGACCTCGACGACCTCTCCGACAAGGGAATCACGTTCTCCATCCGCGACCTGAGCCGGCCCGATGCGCCGCTCGAGACGGCGAGCGTGCCCCACGAGGTGAACCGCTTCATCACGGCGGGTCAGCCGCTGCGGCTGGGCACGCGGCCCGACAATCACTCGTGGGATGGACTCGTGGGCAGGTTGCAGCTCGATGCCGCGTGTCTCTCGCGGGAGGAGATCGAGTCTGGGGCGTCCCGCGAGCCGGTGCTCGACTGGCGGTTCGACGATCCCGCCGCCATCGGCCACGACACCACTGGCCGCGGTCACCATGCCCGCGTCATCGTCGGCGAAGCCGATCGGCTCACGCCCCACGAACGGGCACGGGCGGCGCTCGTCCATGCCCTGCTCAACTCGAGCGAGATGCTCTACCTCGACTGAGGCCATCGCCATGACCATAACCAGACTTTCCGGAGACAGACTTTCCGGAGACAGGCATTCCCAAGACAGGATTTCTCGTCGCGAGATGCTCGCCACGAGCGGTGCCGGCTTCGGCGCCGTGGCCCTGGCCGGCCTGCTCGGCCGGGAGGCTTTGGCCTCGGGGATCGAAGCGGCCGGGGCCCGCCCGCCGCTGGTCGCCAAGCCGCCGCATGCCGCCGGTCGGGCGAAGAGCGTCATCTTCCTCTTCATGGAGGGAGGCCCGAGCCACATCGATCTGTTCGATCCGAAGCCGGCGCTCGCGACGCTCGCCGGCAAGCCGGTGCCGTCGAGTTTCAAGCGGGTGATCACGGCGATGGGCGAATTCGACTCGCCGATCCTCGCCTCGCAGCGCTCGTGGAAGCAGCACGGCGAAAGCGGGCTCTGGGTTTCCGACTGGCTGCCCCACATCGCCACGCAGGCCGACGCGTTGGCGGTGATCCGCTCCTGCTGGACCAACGGTATCACGCACGCCGGTGGCGTCTGCCAGATGAACACCGGCATCCAGTTCGCCGGGCGGCCGTCGTTGGGCAGCTGGGTGACCTACGGCCTCGGCACGGAAAACGACAACCTACCGGCCTTCGTGGTGATGCAAGACCGCGAGGATGTTGTCGTCAACGGCCCGCGGAACTGGGGCAGCGGGTTCATGCCGGCCGTGTACCAGGGGGCGCCGCTCGAGGTGGAGGGGCCGCCGTTCCCGAATCTCGCCCCGCCCGGGCACGTCGGCCTCGCCCAGCAGCGGCTCTCACTCGACTACCTGCAGCGGCGCAACCTGCGCCACCGCGAGGGCCGCGGCGAGAACAGCGAACTCGACGCCCGGATCCGATCCTATGAACTCGCCTTCCAGATGCAGGCCCACGCGCCGGAGGCTGTCGACCTGTCGCGGGAGACCGCCGAGACGAAGGCCCTCTACGGTCTCGACGACAAGGAGACCGCTCGGTTCGGCCGCAACTGCCTCCTGGCCCGCCGGCTCGTGGAGCGGGGTGTGCGGTTCGTGCAGTGCTATCACGGCGCCGGGAGCAAGTGGGATGCCCACCAGGGGATCGAGGCCAATCACGCCACGATGTGCCGCGAGATGGACAAGCCCGTGGCGGGCTTGCTCGCTGACCTACGGCGCCGCGGCCTGCTCGACGAGACGCTCGTGGTGTGGGGCGGAGAGTTTGGCCGCACGCCGCAGAGCGAGAAGGGGGACGGCCGCGACCACAATCCCACCGGGTTCACGATGTGGATGGCCGGAGGGGGCGTCCGCGGCGGCACGGTGCACGGCACGACCGACGAGATCGGCCTGCATGCCGTCGAGAATCGGCTGCACGTGCACGACATCCACTCCACGATCCTCTATCTCATGGGCCTCGACCACAAGAAGCTCGTCTACTTCCACGCCGGCCGCCCCGAGCGGGTCGACGCCAACGAGGGGCATGTCTACGACGCGATCGCCTCGTGACACAGCCCGAACCCGCGTCTGAAACTATCAATTACAACGGGCTTCCAGAACAAACGCGGTTTCACCCGGGAAAGCAGGGGGGCGAGTCCGTCTGCGACGCAAAATGCGACGCATTTGCTCGGCACCTCCACGATCGGGTCGCATCCAGCCCGGCCAGGCCCGGCTGTTGCTCCTCGTGATCCGCCCTGCTCGGCCGACGCTTGCCGAAGTGCCATTGGCCGACCTATCCTCGAGGGTCGCTCGCGGCATGTTCGTGAGCCTTGCATGTTCTCTTCACCGAGATCCCGTCGCTTCCGCTCCGGGCTGGCTGGATTCATCGTCTGACGTCGTTTTCAATCGTAGACAGAATGCCGCTACCATGAAGCCACAGAGTCGGTCAACCACGGCCCTCCTTCTCGCTTTGATGGTTGCGCTTCCTGGCGGAGCGGCTGAACCACAGCCGTTGCAGGACAAGACGCTCGTCGTCTGGGCCAGCCCGGCGAATCTGACGCAGCGCGGCGGCAGCCTGCTTACGCTGGAAGACTCCCAGCAGCGTTTTGACGGGATTGTCTTCGGCGAGATCGCAGCGGGAAAGTGGATGGCCGGGAGTGATGGCTACAATCGTTCGCAGAGGGATCAGGCCAGCAGCGCGATCGAGACCGCCGACGCGAACACGCTGGTGCAGATGGCGATCGTGTATCGCGGGAATAATGTCACGGTCTATCGCGATGGGATGGCCTATGCGCGACACACCATCGCCGCGCCCCAGTCGTTTGGAGCCGACTCTCTGGTGGTGTTTGGGCTCCGCCATCTGACGGCTCCGAACCAATCCTGTTTTGCCGGGGCCATCGACGACGCCCGCATCTACGACACAGCCTTGAGCGAGGAGCAACTTCGCAGCCTCGAGCCCAATGCACCGTCCGCTTTCGCGCCGTGGGCCTGGTGGAACTTCGAGAATGGCAAGGCGGAGGATCTCACGGGGAAGCTGCCGATCGGCGAGTTGATCGGTGCTTCACGTATCGAGAACGGAAAGCTGATCCTCGACGGAGCGGCAAGCTACGCGGTGTTTCGCCGCACGGCGGAAGCCCGCGGAGCATCGCGGCAGGTTCCGTCCGAGGAATTCACCCTGAACTATCACCTCATGCATCCCGGCGGCGACAGTTCGCCCGGCGATCCAAACGCCGCCTTTTTCCTGGATGGAGTCTGCCATCTGCACTACATCCTGGCACACCCGTGGCGTGGCAGACCTTCCTTTAGCTTCGTCCATGTCACGAGCCCGGACATGCTCCACTGGACCTGGCAGCCCACCACGCTGCAGCCGTCGTTCACCGACCACGGGATGTTCAGTGGAACGGGATTCCTCACCAAGGACGGTCGACCCGCCGCGATCTATCACGGCCAGGGTTCGGGCCGCAACCAGATCGCCATCGCCAAGGATCGGGCACTCTCCGCCTGGGACAAGCCCTTTCCCATCGAGGTGAAAAACGCCGATGGCTCGGATGCGAAGGTCAACCACTGGGATCCGGATTGTTTTCTGATCGGTGACACCTACTACGCGATCTCGGGCGGTACCGATCCGCCGCTCTTCAAATCCAAAGACCTGAAATCGTGGACGCTGGTGGGCGACTTCGTGAAATCCCAACCCGGGGATGTCACGATCGGGGAAGACATCTCATGTCCGCAGTTCTTTCCCATCGGAAACAAGTGGATGCTGCTCTGCATCAGCCATCCGCTCGGCTGCCGCTATTACATCGGCGACTGGGACGCCGAGGCCGAGCAGTTCGTGCCGGAGCAGCATGGACGCATGAATTGGGGGCGTCAGGACCAGCCTGTGTGGGGGCTGATGAAACGCACCGACTTTTTTGCCCCGGAGAGCGTGCTCACTCCCGATCGACGTCGGGTCATGTGGGCGTGGGTCACGTCCGCCGGGTCGGGCAACAAGATCGTGAACAAGACGATCCAATCACTTCCGCGCGAACTCAGCCTGCCTGCCGATGGCGTGCTCCGAATCAGGCCTCTCCGTGAACTCGAAGGTCAGCGTGAGAAACCGCACTCGCTGACAGACGTGCTGCTCGCGCATCCGGTGGTGGGGCATGTGGGTCACATCCCGCCCGCAGCCGGACCTCACCTGCAGCGACTGGCGGAACTGCCGGGGGATGCTGCAGAGATCCGCATCAAGATTCCGCGGGCCGAGGCGGCACGGAAGCTGTTCGGGTTCATGCTCTTTTCCGACGGCAAGGGCGGCGGCCTGCCGATTCTGTTGCGACCCGAGACCGGCACACTGCGCGTCGGCGTCACCGAGGCTCCGTTTTCCGTGACCAGCCTGCCCGAGGCCGAAGACGTGGAACTGCGCATCTTTGTGGACAAGTATTTGGTCGAGGTCTTCGCGAATGAGCGTCAGGCGGTGCTCGCGGCCCACCTCGACCATGCGAGTCGGCGCGGCCTCGATGCCTTCACCGTCGGTGAGACCACCAGACTGAAGCAAGTGGATATCTGGCCGCTCAGGCCGACAAACGCCGGTTTCGTCGAGGCCCAAACGAACCGCGTCTGGGAGCCCGACATCAAATGAAGCCCCTCCGGGCCCTCTGGCCGGCCTTGGAAATCCTGATCCAGTCGGTATGAAGGTCTACTGCCTTACGGGCAAGGAGACTTTCGATGACGAGACGACGGAAGGAGCATCGCCCCGACGAGATCGTTGCGGAAGTGCCATTGACCGGGCTATCCCTCGAGAGTGCTCCTTCTCAAGGTCCTTCAGTCGCTTCGCCTGGTCGATCCGCAGGCCCCGAACTTCTTCTGAGCCGGGCACCTTCGTTGTGGCCGCCCCCTA
>CANHYS010000248.1 GCA_947464585.1 Planctomycetaceae bacterium
CGACCGGTTTACCGTTTTGCAGCTCGCGGGCGATCTCGTCGGCCCGGCGGGGAGCGAACACGCCGACGATCCGGTGCTCGCCAGCGCCTACAACCGGCTGCTGCAGACGACCCATGAAGGAGGCCTGCAGCTGAAGGAGTATCGAGCGATCTACCAGGCCGACCGGATCCGGAACGTGTCTGGCGTGTGGATGGGGGCGACCGTCGGCTGCGCGCAATGCCACGACCATAAGTACGACCCCTACACGGCCAAAGACTTCCACACGCTCGGCAGCTTCTTCGCTGACATCGACGACGAAAAGCACATGGAGAAGGGGGGCTTCGGTGGCCAGAACCTCAACGCACTGCCGACCAAGCGGGATCCTGAGGTGACGATCGTCGGCCCGTTCGACCGCACCAGAGCCTCCGAACTCGACGCCCAGATCCACTCCCTCGAAACCCAGTTGCTGCCGCTCGTGTTGCCGCCACGAGCCCAGCCCGTGGAGCCCGAACCTGAAAGCGTGGTCGCCAATCGCATCGAGCTTGATCGCCTGAAGTCGCAGCGAAAGCAGCTTGACAGGCCGCTGATGATCACCAGGCCGCTCGCGAAGCCACGTGACGTCCGCATCCTGCCTCGCGGCAACTGGATGGACGAGACCGGACCGCTCGTCGAGCCGGCGGTTCCCGCCTTTCTCGGGAACATCGGCGCACAAGGCAGGCCCAGCCGCGCCGATCTGGCCCGCTGGCTGGTTACGCCCGTCGCCGCCGGCGGCGCCGGTGACTTCACGGCCCGCGTGACCGCCAACCGGATCTGGGCCTTGTTCTTCGGCGCCGGGCTCTGCCGCAGCGCCGGCGACTTTGGCGGCCAGGGGGAACTCCCCGATCATCCCGAACTGCTCGACCGTCTGGCACTCGAATTCATGCAGCAGGGGTGGGACGTTCGAAAACTTATCCGCACGATCGTGACGAGTCGCACCTACCGCATGGCATCCGATGCGCCGGCCGATCTGCTCGCCCGCGACCCCGACAATCGGCTGCTCGCCCGGCAGGGCCGCTGGCGACTGCCGGCCGAGGGGGTGCGTGACGCGGCCCTCTTTGCCGGCGGGCTGCTGTTTGAGCAACTCGGTGGCGCGAGCGTGCACCCCTATCAGCCAGCAGGCTACTACAGGCACTTAAACTTTCCGCAGCGGGAATACAAAGCCGACACCGACAGCCGCCAGTGGCGGCGTGGGCTCTACGTCCACTGGCAGCGGATGTTTCTCCATCCGCAACTTCTGGCGTTCGACGCGCCCACCCGCGAGGAGTGCACCGCCACGCGGATGCGATCCAACACCCCGAAGGCTGCGCTTGTGCTGCTGAACGACCCGACGTTTCTCGAGGCGGCGAGGAAACTCGCGGAGCTTGCCGTCACCACCGGCGGCACCAGCGACGACAACCGGATCACATTCCTCTGGAAAAACACGCTCTCCCGGCCGCCCACTGCCGAGGAACTGGCTCTTGTGAAGGGCTTGCTCGATCGCCGCCGCGCCGAGTTCAAGGCCGATCCGAAAGCGGCGACCGAACTCCTTGCCGTCGGCATCGCCCCACGTGACACAACCTTGAACGAACCAGAGTTGGCCGCGTGGACCGCCGCAGCCCGCGCCGTGCTCAACCTCCACGAGGCCATCGCGCGATACTAGCCATGCACGACCTGCTCACGATCCATCGCCGCACGTTCCTCGCCCGATCGGGCCTCTCGCTCGGCGGCGCCGCGCTCTCTGGACTGCTGGCCCGAGATGGTCTCTCGGCGGCAATCTCGACGGCTGCCCGCACGGGCGGTGCAGCCAACCGGTATCAGGGCGCGGTCTCTCCGCTCCACCATCCGCCGAAAGCAAAGTCGGTGATCTTCCTCTGCCTCGCGGGGGGCCCGAGCCATCTGGAAACCTTCGACTTCAAGCCACAGCTCGCCACGCTTGACGGGAAGGAGATGCCGGAGAGCGTGACGGCCGGCCAGCCGATCGCGCAGCTGCAGGGGCAGAAGCTCATCTGCCTGGGACCGCGAACAACCTTCACGCCGCGTGGCGAGAGCGGCACGCCTGTCAGCGATTTCTTTCCAGCGCTCGGCGGCCAGGTCGACAAGCTCGCGATCGTGCGAAGCATGGTGACCGAGCAGATCAATCACGACCCGGCCCACACCTTCATGAACTGCGGCACGGCCCTCTCCGGCCGGCCGAGCATGGGCGCCTGGGTGACCTATGGCCTCGGCAACGAGGCCGACGACCTCCCCGGCTTCGTCGTGATGACGAGCAAGATGGGCCGCAATCCGCAGCCGATCGCGGCGCGGCAGTGGCACTCGGGCTTCCTGCCAGGGCAGTTCCAGGGTGTTGAGTTTGCGACGTCGGGCGCACCGGTGCACTACGTGCAGAACCCTCCGGGTGTGTCGGCTGCCCACCAGCGCGACCTGATCGACACGGTCGCCGCCTTGGAAAACCACCGGCTGCGGTCGCTGACCGACCCAGAGATCGCGACTCGCGTGAAGCAGTACGAACTCGCCTTCCGGATGCAGGCGAGCGTGCCGCAGCTCGCCGATCTCTCCGGTGAGACGGCAGAGACGCTCGCCCTCTACGGCGCCGAACCGGGCAAGGCGACCATCGGCACCAACTGCCTGATGGCCCGGCGGCTCGTGGAACGGGGCGTGCGGTTCGTGCACCTCTACCACAGCGACTGGGATCACCACGGCGACATCGACAAGTACATGCGGCAGATCTGCCCGCCGACCGATCGGGCGGCGGCGGCACTGCTCACCGACCTCGAGCGTCGCGGCCTGCTCGATGAAACGCTCGTTGTGATCGGCGGCGAATTCGGCCGCACACCGATGGGGCAGGGGGGCAAGGGTGCGATCGGCCGCGACCACCACATCAAGGGCTTCAGCATGGCCCTGGCGGGCGGCGGCATCAAAGGTGGCATCGTCCACGGCGCCACCGACGACTTCGGCTACAACGCCATTCAGGACATCGTGCATGTCCGCGACCTGCACGCCACGATGCTCCATCTCCTCGGCATCGACCATGCGAAGTTCACCGTCGAATACCAGGGACTCGATTCCAAGCTCACTGGCGTCGAGCCGGCGAAGCCGGTGAAGGCGATCATGTCATGACATGACATGAGTCGCGAGCACATATCCCCCGGCTTACGCCGGGGGCTTGTACGGAATCTGAACCATCCGTGAGGGGCTGCCCGTGCCTCGAGAGCCGGCGTTGCTGACCAGCGGAGGCAGGATGCCGAAGCGAACGTCCGGCGACGAGGCACGGGCAGCCCCGAACCGTATACACGCGACGGCTCGGCCTCCGGCCCTAGCGACCATCCGCCCTAGTCGTGCCTGCCCAGCCACTGCTCGCGGATGCGGTCCATCGTGCCGTCCTCCCGCATCCGCAGGATCGCCGTGTTGAGACGCTCGCGGAGCGGACTGCCGTTGGGCAGCCCAAACCCGTAGTCGAATGTCTCGAAGATCGGACCGACCAGCTTCAGCCCCGTATTCTCCGGCCGGTTCAGAAGAAACATCATCTGCTGGTTCTCCCCCACCACAGCATCGAGCGCGCCCAGTTCCAGCGCATCGAGTGCCTCGTTGAGCTTTGCATACTCCTTGACGACACCACCCCGACGCCTGACCTCCTTCACCGACACCGCCGCTCCCTGGCAGCCGACCGTGCGGCCGGCGAGATCCTTGGGCCCGTGGATCTTTCCAGCCACCTGCTCCGCCGTGAGCGTGGCGGTGAGCACGCTGGTGAATGCCGCCAGGAGCACGATCCCGCCGACCATCCAGGCAAACGCAATGGTGCGACCAAGGCCGCTGGCGACGTGCTTGTTGTCGCAGCCGCCTGCGACGACCGTCGAGGCGATCCACCAGATGGCCTCCCATACTCCCCGGGGATACTGCGGCGGAAACGACTCCGGATTATCGCGATGCTCGAACCACCAGAGCAGATGGCCGGAGGCGAGCGCAAGCAGCAGGACAGTTCCCAGCAGTTCGAGCAACTGCCACGAGAAGAGCGACCTGAGGGCCGGAAGGAATCCTGATGCGCCCTGCTGTCGCACGACGATCCTCAGGCCGGAATGCACGATGGGGTGGGTGAGATCGAAGAGGCGTTCCCGCTCCTCGGTGATCGCGATCGGCCCGAGGCCCACGTCCACCTCGCCGCGAGCCAGCGTGTCCAGCACGTGCTTGAAGGTGTCCACGCGGACGAAATCAGTTTCGAGGCCGATCCGTTGCGTCACGTCGTGCCAGATGTCGATAGCGACGCCAGTCGGCTGGTCACCTTCCCATTCGACTGCCGAAGCGATCGGCAAGACGGCCACCCGCACCCGCTGCGGGATCGCTGCGGCTGGAGCAGGCTCGGCAGCGGCAACACGGTCTGAACCGACGCCGCCTCCCGCCGCCACGAGGCCGATGGTGCACACGGCCGAAAATCCGCTGTGCATCAGGCCTCCCAGCCCCGCTTCAGCACGACTGCGGACAGCCAGCCAGATCATGGCGGCCCCCGTCGCCACGCTCGCCAGCGCCGCCGCCACGGCCCACGCTGGCAGGCTCAGTCCGGTGGTGGCCGCCGTGGCAGCCGGAACCGACTCCGCCGAGGCGGACAATCCGCCCGCCAGCCAGAGCATTCCCAGCGGCATCGAATTGTGGGCCGCATGACAAGCGATCGCCGGCAGCAGACTCCGCGTTGCCACGGTCAGCACACCGGCCACGAGCCCCAAGGCAAACGTCTGCGGCATCCGTTCAGGCAGGAGATGGAAGACAGCAAAACAGGCGGCCTGCATCACGACGCCCGCGACCAGCC
>CANHYS010000249.1 GCA_947464585.1 Planctomycetaceae bacterium
ACGCGGGCCGCCAAGGAGGCGATCGACCGCTTCGGCTGCAGTGCCTCGGCCAGCCGCATGGTCGGCGGCAACAACACGATCCTCGACGAACTCGACGCCGAACTGGCGAGGTTTCTCGGCACGGAGCGGGCCGTGGTGTTTCCCTGCGGCTACGGCACGAACGCCTCGGTGTTCAACCATCTCTTCGGCGCCGGCGACCTGATCCTCTACGACGAACTGGCCCACAACAGCATCATGCAGGGGGCCGGCGCCTCGAAGGCGGGCAAGCGTTCGTTCCGCCACAACGACCACGAACAGCTCGACGGCCTGCTCCGCGACCTGCGATCGCAGTACAAGCGGGTGGTGGTGGCGATCGAAGGCGTCTACAGCATGGACGGCGACTACCCCGACCTGCCGAAGTTCATCGAGGTGAAGAAGCGTCACGATGCGTTGCTCTATGTGGACGAGGCGCATTCGCTCGGCACCATGGGTCCCGAAGGCCGCGGCATCTGCGACTTCTTCGGCTGCGATCCCGCCGATGGCGACCTCTGGATGGGCACGATCAGCAAGGCGCTCGGGGCCGGTGGCGGCTACCTCGCCGGCGGTGAGCGGCTGATCCGTTATCTCGGCTACACAACGCCTGCCTTCGTCTTTTCGACCGCCTGCTCGCCGCCGAACGCCGCCGCGGCGCTTGAGGGCCTGCGGGTGATCCAGCGCGAGCCGTGGCGTGTGACCCGGCTGCGGGAGCGTTCGGAGTTGTTTTTGAAACTCGCGGCCGACTGCGATCTCGATACCGGCGAGAGCAGCGACACGCCCGTGATCCCGGTCATTGTGGGCAGTTCGTCGCGGGCGATCCTCGCCTCGCAGATGCTCCTGGAGCGGGGCATCAACGCCCGGCCGATTCTCTATCCGGCCGTCCGCGAGAGCGCCGCCCGCGTGCGGTTCTTCATCACGAGCGAGCACAGCGAAGAGCAGATCGCCCAGGCGGTCGAGGCCGTCGCTGACGTGATGGCGGCGACGCAAGGATAGAACGCAATGGTTCGCCGGCTGCGGCATGCTCGTCGCCGGCGGATTCTGCTACAGGATGCTCTTGGACGAATCGTGCATCGCTCGTGAGTCGCAGAATTCACCGGCTCCTGCGCGTGCCTCCGACCGGCTCCTCAGCATCTGGAGATTCGAGGTGCTGGCTATAAGGATGCAGTTCTAGCCGGCAAGCTTGCCTGCGGCTGGCTGGCCGCCGTCGACTGCCGGCCATGGCAGCGGCTCGCTGCCGAAGATGCCGTCGTGCCGTGTCGCCGGCCGTCGCCGGACGAATGCGTCGGTCACGACCAGGAGTGCCGGCAGGAACACGAGCTCCGCGACCGTGGCCGCGGCCACGGCGGCGCAGGCGAGCATCCCAAAGCCCGCGAGCGCCGGCACGGAGCTCACCGTGACCGCCAAGAATCCGATCGCCAGCACGATTCCACCGAGCACGACGGCGTTGCCTGTCTCCGCCACGGCGCGGCGAACGGCGCTGGCGATCGACAGCCCCTCGCGACGCTGTCGCTGGAGCGCCGAGAGCACGTGCACCGTGTCGTCGACAGCGAGCCCCAGGCAGACGTTGAACACGATCACGGTGGCGGGATCGAGCGATCTGCCGAGCGCCACGAGCAGCGCCGCGATCACCGCGAGCGGAAAGACGTTGGGTATCAGGCTCACGATGCCCGCCAGCGGCGAGCGGAAGGCGATCGCGAGAATGCAACCGATGACGGTCACCTCCAGCAGAAGGCTGGAGCCGAGGTCGCGGACCAGTTGCCGGATGTTGCGGGCCGAGACGACCGACATCCCGGCCAGTTCAAATCTCCAGCCGGGGCGATCGGCGGCCATCGTGGCGAGCCCCATGTCGATTCGGTCGTAGACACCTTCCAGCGTCCGCGAGCCCAGGTCAGTCACGCGGGCCCGCACGATTGCCATGCGGTTTTCCTCGTCGACGAGATCGCGAAACTCAGAGGCATCGAGCCGCTGCCTGGCCCGCTCGGGCAGCGTGCCGGCCACCGTGGCCAGCGACATCGCCCGCGTGACTCCGCCCGACTGTGCGAGCACATCATGCACCTGCCCGAGCGCCTCGACCACCGGGGCGTCGAGCCAGCCGAATCCCTCCGGCCAACGGACCACCACATCGATCCCCATCACGCCGCCAAACTCACGGTCGACGCTGGCAAGCGTGCGAGAGGCAGAAGCCCCACGCGGCAGGCTGTCGGTCACGCGATTGTCGGCGTCGAGCCCAGCGGCCACGAGCCCCAGCAGGAGCGTGGCCGCACAGCCCACCGCGGCGATCGGGCGGGCGTGCCGCACCGAAAATGCCGTGAGGCTGCTCGCCAGACGGCCCGCATGACGGGAGGATCGTCCCAGCCGCATGCCGCTGAAGGCCGGTGAGGAGGCGAGCAGGGGGGTGAGCAGCGTGACCGCCAGAAAACTCGCCACGGCCCCGGCGGCGGCCGCCAGCCCAAAGTTTCGCACCGCATCAATGCGAGCCGCCGCAAGCGAGGCGAAACCGATCGCCGTCACCAGGCTCGTCAGGCCGCAGGCCACGCCCACCCGCCGGATGGCCCCGCTCGACGCCGCCGCGCCGGCCACACCCCGTCGCGCACTCCGTCGCATGTCCTCGATGAAGTGGATCGAGTCGCAGGTGCCCACCACGAGCGCCAGCGATGGCACCACGCTCGTGAGCAAGTTCACCGGCACGCCCCAGAGGCCGAGGATGCCCATCGCCCACACCGCACCCACGAATGGCGGCACGCAGGCGACCACCGTCGATCGCACGCTCCTTGCCGCGACCGCCGACAGCATGACGGCCAGGCCGAATCCGAGCGAGTTGAAGAAGAGCATGTCATGGCGGAGCGCCTGCGCCGCCTGCTCGCGAAGCGCCGGCAGGCCGGTGAGGGCAAGCTCGAGCACACCGTTGCCAAGGTCTGCGTTGTGGTCGGCGAGAAGCCTCTCGATGCGGGCCACGACCTCGCCCTGTCGGGGCGGCTTGTCGGCGTCTGCCGAAATCCGGGCGATGAGCAGGCTGGAGGTGGCGTCGGCGGAGAGCAGGTGGCCTGCAATCAGCGGATGACCGGCCGCGCGGGCCTTGGCCGCTTCGCCATCCGCCGCGGCAAGCTGCCCATCGACATGGGGGATCACCGGCAGCACGGCGCCAGTCACCCCCTGCCGGCGGATATCGAACATCGATCGTACCTGTTCCACGCCGTCGATCGTGGCCAGGCTGTCGGCGAGCGAACGGAGCGCCGCGAGCGAGGGGCCATCGAAGAGGTCGCCGGAGCGGGCGGTGGCCCGGATGATGCAATCCCGGTCGGGAGCACCAAACCGGGCAGCGACCTCGTCGACCAGCCGGAAGTCGGCGTCGGCGTCGCGCAGCAGCGATCGCAGGTCGTCGTCGATCTTCAGCCGCGACAGTCCGAATGCGGCCAGCAGCGTCAGGAGGCAGACGGTGGCTGCGGCGACGAATCGCCAGCGGTTCGGGGCAGGAGGTGCAGTTCCTCCGGATCGACGATCCAGCCCCGGCAGTCCGGCACCCCGCAGCGGCACGGGATCGCCGCGTCGGCCGGCCAGCAATAGTCGATCAGCAGTTCGTCGCCCGCGTTGATCGAACGGATCGTTTGCAGCCACAGCCGGTCTTCCTGAAGGCTCCCATCCTCTTCATCGAACCAATAGAAAAGCTCGCAGTTCGGATCGCAACTGTGGTTCAGAAATCGCAGCGGCGCGGCCGGTTCCAGCACCATGCCGCTGGGCAATTCCATGCAATAGCTCGGATCCTCAGGCTCCACCGGGAAAATCTGGCCCTGAATCTCCCCCAGCACCATGCCAGCCTTGAGCTTCCGCCGGGCAAAGACGCCCCGGCCGACGTGCGTCTCGTTAACCTCCACGAGCTGGCTGAGCTTGTCACTTGCCGCCGCGCGGGCTGTTTTCGATCGAAGGGTCTGCGGTGCCTCAGGCGGGGCAGGCAGAAGATGTGTATCCTGTGGGAGTGTCATGGACGTCAGTGGCGTATCGTATCTGGTTGCAGCACGGCGGGTCGAACTCGAAAACTCTAGCGGCGATGAACAGCGTTCGTCAACGGTCGGTGCATATCGAGGCTCTGTCGTTGGCGACGGCACGCTCGGCGTCCGCAACCGACCTGCGGCTGTTCCTGCTGCTCATGCTCCCGTTCCTGGTGTCGCTGATGATGCCGTGGGGAGTGTTTGCACTCGGCGAGGAGGTGAAGCCGCCGCAGGCCGAGGATCGGACGACGCGACCGGCGTGCCTTCTGCGGGTCGCCTGTTTCAACGTCGAGAATCTCGCCGCCCCCGGCGAGCGGACCACACTCACCCGCTTCCGGTTCGAGCCGGCCCGCCGCCGCCACCTGGAGCACGTCGCCGCCGTGATCGAGACCCTCGCGCCCGATATCGTGGTGATGCCGGAGGTGGTGTCGCGTGAGGGTGTCGATGCGGTCGTGAACCTGCTCCACGCCAAGGGACTCAAGGACTATCACGGCTATCACGTGGATGGACGGGACAAGTTCTCCGGATTCGACGTGGCCATCCTCTCCCGGATCGAACCGGACGAAGTGAACGGCCAGCAGATTCACATCTTCGTGCCGGCGGCCACCAAGCGGTCGGCGAAGCGGCCCCGGGATGGCGATGCCACCGCCGAGGTGCCTGCAGCCGACGCCCGCGACACGGCGGCCGAGGGCGGCGACGGATGGATGCGTCGTAGCTACAGCCATGTCGACAACGGTGGCATCACTCGGAACGAACAGGCGGTGTTACAGCGGCACGCAGCAGCCTTC
>CANHYS010000250.1 GCA_947464585.1 Planctomycetaceae bacterium
CTGCATCGACAAGCGGACGGGCCAGGCCGTCTATGCCGACGACCGCTTCAACGGCCGCTCCGCGACACGGCCGGATATGATGGTGGTCGGCTGCGGCATCAGCGGCGACCCCGCCACGCACACGATCGCCCTCTCGCAGGCCAGACGGGATGCTCCTGATCTGCAGCTGGAGTTCACCGGGGCACCGACCGCCCCGCGGCCGCCGTACCAGGCCTCGGCGACGCGGTCGTCAGCCGCGACGGATCCCCTGGTGGAAATCGAATTCTGGATTAAGAAGGCCCTGACGATCCCGCTCCCCTTCTGAGTCCGACAGCCCACGGCTCTCCCGCATGCCACGAACGCTCCGCACGCTTGCTGCCATCCTCGCGACGCTGCTCGTCGTCGTGCCCCACCCGCTGGCGGCGGCACCGCCGTCGGAGGAAAAGGTCGACCTCGTGATCGCCAAGGGGCTCGACTGGCTCGCCCACAAACAGTCGCGTCGGGGGAGTTGGGCCGCCAACGAGGGCCGCTACCCAACGGCCATGACGGCGCTGGCTGGCACGGCGCTGCTCATGGAAGGCTCGACGACCACGCAGGGAAAGTATGCCGAGGCGGTCCGTCAGGCGGTCGACTATCTCGTCAGCCGCTCCCGTCCCAACGGCCTGATCGGCGATCCGAAGGGGGACGATCGCTACACCTACGGCCACGGCTTCTCGATGCTCTTCCTCTCACAGGTGCTCGGGGAGGAAGAGGACGAACGCCGCCGCGAGGAACTCGTGAGGGTGCTCGACAAGGCGGTGGAATTTTCCGGCCGTGCCCAGACCTCCGACGGGGGCTGGGGCTATGTGAGCGCGAAGGACGGCAATAATTTCGACGAGGGTTCGACCACGATCACGCAGGTGCAGGGGCTGCGAGGCTGCCGCAACGCGGGCATCTCCGTGCCGCGCGAGATCATCGACAAGGCGATCGCCTACATCCACAAGTGCACCATGCCAGACGGCGGTGTCCAGTACAGCTCCAAGGGGGGCGGTGGCCGGCCGGCCATCTCCGCGGCGGCCATCGCCTGCCTGTTCAACGCCGGGGAATACGACGACACGCACGTCCCCAGGATGCTCGACTATGCGGAAAAGCACCTCGGCAACATCGCCAACAACGGCTTTGGCCACTGGCACTACGCCCACTTCTACTATGCCCAGGTGATGTATCGCGAGGGGGGAAAGAAGTGGGAGACCTACCGCAAGCAGATCGAGGAACGGCTCGTGTCGGAGGCGCAGAATGACCGCGACGGCCTCTCCTGGCCGCAGGGTTACATCGGCCCCGTTTACACGACGGCCACGAACCTCACCATTCTGCAGCTTGACCGCGGCACGCTTCCCATTTACCAACGCTGATTACCAACGCTGGGCGGACTCGCCGCCACTGGCCGTTTTTCATTCCGCAGACACGCCCCGCAGGTTTTGCCCGGAGATCATCATGACGCAAGTGCCCCTCGACCCTTCCGCCATCGACCGCCTGCACGAGGCGCACGATCGCATCCTCGCCCAGCTCTCACGGGTGATCGTCGGCCAGAGCCAGGTCATCGAGGAACTGCTGATCTGTCTGTTCAGCCGCGGGCACTGCCTGCTCGAGGGGGTGCCGGGCCTCGCCAAGACGCTCCTCGTGAGCACGCTGGCCAAGAGCCTCGACCTCTCCTTCAGCCGCATTCAATTCACTCCCGACCTGATGCCGGCCGACATCATCGGCACCGACGTGCTCGAGGAGGACAAGGCGACCGGCACGCGGCAGTTGCGGTTTCTCGAAGGGCCGCTGTTTGCCAACGTGGTGCTCGCCGACGAGATCAACCGCACGCCGCCGAAGACCCAGGCAGCGCTCTTGGAGGCGATGCAGGAACGACAGGTGAGCGTCGGTCGCGTGCGGCACCGTCTGGTCGATCCATTCTTCGTGCTCGCCACGCAGAATCCGATCGAGCAGGAGGGCACCTACCCGCTGCCGGAGGCGCAGCAGGATCGGTTCATGTTCAAGGTGTTCGTCCGCTATCCGACGTTCCACGAGGAATTCGAGATCGCCCGACGGACGACGGGCCTGGCGTCGGAAGATGCGGAGCCCGTGCTGTCGGCCGCCGACATCCTCGGCCTGCAGCAGGCCGTGCGCGGCGTGCCGGTGAGCGATCACCTCGTGCGCTATGCATTGGCGATCGTGCGGCAGACGCGGGCCGGTGAAAAGGGCACCCCCGACTTCGTCAGCGATCAGCTCTCCTGGGGCGCGGGGCCGCGGGCCGTGCAGTTTCTGATCATCGGCGCCAAGGCCCGCGCGATCCTGCAGGGCCGCAGCCATGTGGGCGTGGAAGACATCCAGGCGCTCGCCAGCCCGGTGCTGCGGCACCGGATCGTCGTCGGCTTCGCGGCCGAGAGCGAGGGCGTGACGCCCGACGGCATCATTCAGCGGATCATCGAGACGACCCCGGCCAGAGAGGACGAGCTCACCCGTGACGCCCGGTTCCAGACGATATTTGCATCCTGAGGCGATTGCCCGCATCGCGCGGCTGGAGCTGCGCGCGCGGGCCGTCGTCGAGGGTGTGCTCGCCGGTCTCCACAAGAGCCCTTACAAGGGGCAGTCGGTGGAGTTTTTGCAGCACCGGGAGTATGTCCGTGGCGACGATCTGCGGCGCGTCGACTGGAAAGTCTGGGGCCGGCAGGACCGCCTCTACGTGAAGGAGTTCGAGGAGGAGACCAACCTGCGGGTCACGCTGTTGGTCGACGGTTCGGCCAGCATGAACTACGGGTCGGGGCCGCTCGACAAGTACGACTACGCCGCCACGCTCGCGGCCAGCCTCGCCTGGCTGGCGCTCTCGCATGGCGATGCCGTGGGCTGCTGCGTGTTCGACGACAAGGTCAGGGCGAGCGTGCCGCCGCGGACGAAGCGATCGCACCTTGCGAGCGTGGTGGAGGTGCTCGAAACACCCCGGGCCGGTCGCCAGACCGCCTTCCTACCGGTGCTCAGGTCGCTTGCCGAGACGCTGCCGAGGCGGGGCCTGGCGATGGTGATCTCCGATCTGCTCGGCGACCGCGACGGCGTGTTCCAGGGCATGCAACTGCTGCGGAAGCGCGGTCATGATCTCGTGCTGCTGCACGTGATGGACGACGACGAGCTCGACTTCCCGTTCGAGGGCCCGACCCGGTTCGAAGGGCTGGAACTCCCCGACTCCATCGCCTGCAATCCGCGCAGCCTCAGGGCGGGCTACCTGGCGGCGGTGGGCGAGTTTCTCGCCGATGTTCGCACCCGGGCCGCGGCGGTGCGGTGCGATTACTCCCTCATTCGCACCGGCGAACCGGTCGACGCGGCGCTCGTGAAGCTGCTTGCACGCCGCGCCAGCATGGCTGTCTAGAAGAGCTGTCGAAAAGGAAAAGCCGGCCATGCCGACATTCGATTTTCTACCGCTCCTCTGGTGGGGCCTGCCGTTCGTCGCGGCACCGGTCATCATCCACCTCATCAACCTGCTGCGGCATCGCAAGGTGCCGTGGGCGGCGATGGAATTCCTGGTTGCGAGCCAGCGGAAGTATCGCACGCGGGTGCTGCTCAAGCAGATCTTGCTGTTGCTCTTGCGAGTGGCGGCCGTGCTGGGAATCGTGCTGGCCCTGGCGCAGCCGCGGTGGAAGACGGCGCTGGGCCGGATGCTTGGCGGCGCGAGGACGGCCCACGTCGTGCTGCTCGATGACAGTTATTCGATGGGCGACCTGTCGGCGGACGGCCGCATCGGAGACTCGAGCTGCTTCGACCGCGGCCGCCTTGTCGTGGAACGAATCTGCACCGAACTGGCCGCCGCACCTGGGCAGCAGGAGGTGGCGATCGGACGCTTTTCGGCATTCGACACGAGCCGGCTCGAACAGGAGCGTCGCACGCAGGCTGGACCGCAGGCCGACCAGGCGGCGTTTGACATCCGTCTTCAAGCCGTGACGCCGCGGCTGGTGCAGGAGGTGCGGGACGAACTGGCGGGCCGGGCTCCTTCCGCGACCGCTGCCGGCCCCCGAACCGCATTGGCTGCCGCGTCGGCACTGATCGACGGCGGCACGGGGGCTGCCAACGTCGTCTGGCTGGTCAGCGACTTCCGCTTCAAGGACTGGAAGGATGCCGACGAGACGGCGACGCTGTTGCGGCAGCTGTCGGATACCGGTTGCGACGTGAGGCTCGTCGACTGCGCCGGCGAAGGTGGAGATGGACGGCAGCCAGGCAACCTGACGGTGGAACGGCTGGAGATGGCCGGTGGTGTGCCCGCCACCGGGGTGCTCGTGCCCCTCGAGGTCGCCGTTCGCAACAACTCCGATCGCCCAGTCCGCGACGTGTCCGTCGAGCTTCGCGAGGATGCCCTCGGCCGACCAGGCGTGCGGATCGGCGAAATTCCCGCCGGCGGTGCGGCCACGCAGCGGTTCGACGCGCGGTTCACCACGACCGGCCCGCATCTGGTCGAGGCGCGGATCGCGGCCGATGCGGTGGTCGCCGACAATGCGCGGACGATGGCGGTCGATGTGGTCGACCGCGTCGACGTGTTGCTGATCGACGGCGACCCCACGGGGGGCGGCCGTATCGGTGATGCCTTCTACGTGGCCACGGCGCTCGCGCCCGGTGCGGGTGCGCCGACGGGCCTGCGGCCGCGGATCGAGCCGCCGCGGAGCCTCGCCACGCTCGACCTCTCGTCGTTCGCCTGCATCTGGCTGCTCGACGTGGAGCGGTTCGACGCCCCGGAGATCGCGGCGCTCGAAGCCTTCGTCCGAGGTGGCGGGGGCGTGGTGTTTTTCACCGGTCCA
>CANHYS010000251.1 GCA_947464585.1 Planctomycetaceae bacterium
AAGTCGAGGGCCACAAGCTGGCTGTGCACATGCTCGAGCGATGCGCCGGCGCGGCCGCCAGAGTTTTTGAAGACCGTGGCCCAGGCGAGCCCAGGCTGGTCGGCGAGGGTGGCCAGCCGCTCCCGACACAGCTCCCAGACAGCCCGCCAGTCGGCGGGATCGATGGCCAGAATGCTCCGCACGTGCGCCGGCGACTCGATCACGACCTCATGCACGCCCGTGGCGGGCCGGGGAGAGGCTGTCTGGCTGACCGCTCCAGCGGCCACCGTTTCCTCGGTGGCCGTGTCGGTCACGATTGGAAACGAGTTGGGAACGATCCGAGACCGCCACGGTTCGGCGGCCGAGCGGGGCGACCGCAGCAGGTCGGGGGGGGTGAGCGATTCGTTTCCAGCGCAGAACGGGCAGCGGATCGTCGCTCCCTCCAGCTCATTCGGTCGCTGGGCCCGGCCCGGGGCCGCGAAGACTGTTCTCGCTGTGAGCGGATCGTGGTGGAGGTGCGGCGTGTCGTGTGTGGAACGCATGGTCTTGTTGAACGCCCGGAACGGTTGAACGGGCAGACAAGTTGAACGGGCAGACAACGGCCCGTACACTCTGGGGTTCTTCCCCGGAGACCTTACCATGCTCACCGTCGGCGATTCCTTTCCCCACTACTCCGCCCAGGCCTGCGTCGGCACCGGCAAGGACGATGTCAAGCTCCTCACCAATGCCGACTACGCCGGCCGGTGGGTCGTGTATTTCTTCTACCCGAAGGATTTCACGTTTGTCTGCCCGACGGAGATCGCCGAATTCAACAAGCAGGTGAAGGCCTTCGGCGACCGCGACACGAGCGTCGTGGGCGGCAGCACCGACAACGAGTATTCCCACCTCGCCTGGCGGCGGGCCCATCCCGACCTGGCAGACCTGAAATTCCCGCTGATTGCAGCCCAAAAGCTCTCGGCCGAGCTGGGCATCCTGGAAAAGACCGAGGGCTACTGCCTGCGGGCCACCTTCATCGTCGACCCCAATGGCGTGATCCAGTGGGTTGACGTCAATCAGGGCCGCGTGGGCCGGAATGTGGCCGAGGTGATGCGGGTGCTCGACGCCCTGCAGAGCGACGAACTCTGCCCCTGCAACTGGAAGAAGGGCGATCCCTACGTGAAGGTAGGTTAGCCTCCATGACCCTGCCGACCCTGCGCAGGCGAACCTCCGTGGGCCGGACCTCATCCCGGACGTGGTCGCGGAAATTCGCCGACGCCTTCCGCGGCCTCGCCCGGGCCGTCAGAACCCAGTCAAGCTTCGCCGTACACTTGGGCATGGCAGGGGCCGTGGTGGCCGCAGGGGCGTTTTTCCGTGTCGCCGCGGTTGAATGGAGCCTGCTGGTCTTTGCGATCGGCCTGGTGCTGATGGCGGAGATTTTCAATACAGCGATCGAGTCGCTGGCCCGAGCGCCCGGGAGTCGCCGGCATCCGCGCTTCCGCGATGCCCTCGATATGGCCAGCGCCGCGGTGCTACTGGCGGCGATCACGGCCGCCGTGATCGGCCTGATCGTGTTCGGCCCGCGGCTGCTGGCCTTAGTCTGAAGCGTTGGGCAAAAACGAAAACCGCGACAGCGGTTCACGCTGTCGCGGTTCTTGTTTGATTCAGCCTACGGCCTCAAGCTTAGGCGATCGCAGCCTCGATACCCTGACGGCGGGCCTTGGCCCGACGGCGGGTCCAGCTGCTCCAGCCGAACATCGCCATGCCGATTCCGGCGAAGACGATTGTGGAGGGCTCTGGCACCACGGTCAGAGTGCCGGTTGACTGCGAGAAGACCAGCCGCTGTTCGCCAGCACCATTCCAGCTCGAGATCCAGTCGCCCGTGCCAATATTCACACCAAACTTATCGAGGTAGTAGCTCGACAGGAACTCCTTATCGGCCTCGGAGAAGCTGTCGTAGGTCGTGAAGGTCAGACCATCGTACGGGCTGCTGCCCGTCGTGGTCGTCGGGTTGATGCCCGCGAGGTTGCCGGTAAACGTACCGACCTCACCTGGGTTGAAGAGTTGAAAGTCAGCGCCATTGTCGAACGTGGTTGACGTACTGAAGTTAAGATTCAGGAAGCCGTCGTATGTCAGCACACCGCTCTGATAGTCGGCAGCAAAAACCACCTGGTCGAAATCAGTGCCAGGCTCAGCACGCAGAGATGGGCCCCCGCCGCCGATATCGAAATCCACGGTGCTTGTGGCGGCCAAGGTCACGTCATTGCTCGCAAATATCGAGCCGATGGAATCAGGTCCGCCAGGCCGCAGACTGCTGCCATTTTGCATGGTGATCGAGGAAACGGTGGCATTGCCGCCGGTTGACGATTCAAGGGCGGCACCGTTCGCCACGATGAAACTGGCGCCGAATCCTGACGTCAGCCTCGTTGTGCCTGCTTGGACAATGAAAGAGCCGCTGGGAAGGTTGCCAGAATTCGTAATCTCGAGCAGGCCGGCGCCAACTGACGTCATTGTGCCGGAACCTTGGATAATCCCGTTGAGCGTCATGCCGCCGGTCCCGGCGTTGATCGTGCTACTTCCGCTGAACGTCACATTGTTGTTGACCGTGAGTTGGCTGCCCGTGGAATTGCTCAGTCCGCCGTTAATGAAGGCCAAGGTGTTATTCGGCAGCGTGACATTTGAGCCCGAGATCTCAAGCGTCTTGAGACTCAGGTTGCCACCAAACGAGGTTGCAAGCGTGGTGTTGGCCTGCATGATGACGTTGCCGTTCAGCATACCGCTCGTGCCGATCGACAGCGTGCCGTTACTGACCGTGACCGTGCCCGTGTAGCCCGACTTGCTCGCACCGTTGAGGGCGAGTGTGCCAGCCCCAGTCTTCGAGATGTTGCCCGATCCGAACAGCGAACCGCTGAGCGTGATGTTCGAGGAGGCGTTGTAGGTGCCGCTCGTGGACTGGATCACGCCGAGGCTGAGCGTCTGGGTGTTGGCAGAGGTGTTGGTGATCGAACCGAGATTGATCGCACTGCCGCTGATGGTGAAGGCACCCGCTGGATTGGCAAACGTGATCGTGCCGATGCTCAGCGAACCGATGTTGTTGACGTTCGTTGTTCTGGTGCTGTTGTTGAACAACAGATCGTTGCCGGTCGTCGGGGCGGTGCCGCCGGACCAGTTCGCCGTGGTGTTCCAGGATGTGTTTGCGCCGCCGCCACTCCACGTGAAGATCGCCGCCGAGGCCGTGGTCGAGGCCAGCAGACCAGACGCCACCAAGGCCACGATCAGCGAGTGGCGAACGAGGGTCACAATTCGGGCGTATGTCTTCATAAAAGCATTCTTTTCGTGAAACGTTCGACAGGCTCAACTTTGATCGAGTCGGCCGAACTCCATGGAATTCGATCCCTGGAAATTTGCCGACAGCCGATAATGTGTACGGAATGTAGGGACTCGGGAAGGCCATGTCAACCAACTGGCCGGGGTGGGAAAACGCGAAATTGACGAATCGGCCAAAACAGGGGATGAATCGACTCATTCGCTGTTTTTCGCTGAAAATGGCCATGTGAGGGCCCGGTGCGCAGGGCCGCAGGCCCCGAAGCGAGCCCCGTATCGCTGACCTTGACGTTTTTCACTGCGACCCCCTATTTTTCCCGCTCGGTTTGTCAGCGGGCGGCCTCTCTGGGGTTTCTCAGGGCCAGCGCGCGGGCCGGCTCGATACGGTGTCTCTTTTCTGCGGAGAATCACGCGATGGGAAAGCTGTTGGCTGAGGCAATTGGCACATTCTGGCTCGTTTTGGGGGGCTGCGGGAGCGCCGTTTTGGCTGCTGCCTATCCCGACCTCGGCATCGGTTTCCTCGGTGTGTCGCTGGCCTTCGGCCTGACGGTGCTCTCGATGGCCGTCGCAATTGGCCACATCTCCGGCTGCCACTTGAATCCCGCGGTCACCGCGGGCCTCGCCGCCAGCGGTCGGTTTCCGATCGCCGAGATGCCGAAATATATTCTCGCCCAGGTGGTCGGCGGGATCGTCGGTGCTGGCGTGCTCTATCTCGTTGCCAGCGGGCTGCCCGGCTTTGACGCCGCTGCCAGTGGCTTCGCCTCCAACGGCTTCGGCGAGCACTCCCCCGGCGGCTATCCCTGGCAGAGCTGCTTCATCATCGAGACGGTGCTGACAGCCGTGTTTCTCTTCGTGATCCATGGTGCCACCGACAAGAAGGCCGGCAGCATGATCGCGCCGATCGCCATCGGCCTGTGCCTCACGCTCATCCACCTGATCAGCATCCCGGTGACGAACACCTCGGTGAATCCCGCCCGCAGCACCGCGACAGCGATCTTCGCAGGTGGCTGGGCGCTGCAGCAGCTCTGGCTCTTCTGGGTGGCGCCGATCGTGGGCGGCATCCTGGGCGGGGCGATCTACAAGGCCGTAGCGGATACCCACGATTGATGCGAATTGTGATGGGGAATCCCGTCGCTTACGCTCAGGGCTTGTATGGGAGCGTCGTATACAAGCCCCCGGCGTGAGCCGGGGGATCCGCGTTGGACGTGATCCCGTCGCTTATGTTCAGGGCTTGTATGAACCCATACAAGCCCCCGGCGTGAGCCGGGGGATCGCATCGCCCGCGGGGCCCTACTTTCGCAGGTCGTAGCAGAGGATCTTGTCCTGCTCGCGGAGGTAGAGCCGGCCGTCGAGGATCACCGAATGCGACCAGCTTGGCCGGGCATCGCTGCCGGGGATCTTGAACGTCGCCACCTCCACGTAGTCGGCCGGATCGGCCTTTGCCAAGGCCAGCGTCCCATCGGCAAACCGCACGTAGAGA
>CANHYS010000252.1 GCA_947464585.1 Planctomycetaceae bacterium
CTCGGCCCTTCGGATCGCAATACGATCTCCGTGGACCAGAAGATGGCTGAGATCACGGCGCCGCACACCCGCTATCCATCCATGGAGGTCGCCCTCACGCAGGGCTCCCTCGCCTGGACTGCCGATGGGGTCCAACTTCCCGCGTTGCGTCGTTGCAGCGAGATCTTCGCGTCCCTGTTCGAAGAACCGAAAGGCGGCAAGACGGTCCAGAGGAGGAACCTGCGCCGCAAAGGCAGCGTCCTCGACGCCAACCTCGCGGAAGTGCGGCGGCTCGAGACAAAGATGGGGGCGGAAGACAAAGGACGCATGGAACAATACCTCACCTCCGTCCGAGAGGCGGAGATCCGCACCCGGCGGGCCGACGCATGGCTCGACACGCCGCTGCCCGCGGTCTCCGATGCCGACCGCAAACGCACCAACCGCGACATTGCCGCCACGATGGCGGGTGATTATTTCCGCACGGTGTATGACCTCATGGTGCTCGCCTTTCAGACCGACGCGACACGCGTGGCCACCTTCAGTTTGGGTGGTGAGGGGGAGGCCTTCGCCATTCCCGAAATTGGCATCACTGAGTCGCGGCATCAACTCAGCCACCACGGTGGCGACGCCGGCTACATGGAGAAGCTCACCAACTACGACACCTTTGCCATCGAGCAGTTCAGCTACTTCCTCTCGCGGCTTGAGGAGACGAAGGACGTCAACGGCCAGCCACTCCTGGGCTCGACGATGGCACTCTTCGGCAGCGGCATGTCCTACGGCCACAGCCATGGCAACGCCAACCTCCCGCTCGTGCTCGCCGGCGGCTCGGACCTTGGACTGAAGCACGGCAGCCATCTCGACTTCAACATGGACGCCAAAGGCTTCCAGGGCTACGCCCTCGGCGCGGACGGAGCGCTCACCAGCGCGCATTACCAGCTCTGCAGCCGTCCCGCGAACCCCGACGCTCACATGAGCAACCTGCTGCTTCTCATGGCCCAGCGGATGGGAGTGGAGATCGACCGGTTTGGCGACAGCAACAAGGCGATCGAGGTGTGAGAAGCGATGACCATAACCATGAGACTTGCCGCAACGATTTACCTGTCGCTCTCGCTGTTGACAACAACTGCAGCGATCGCTGACGAGCCGTTCCGACCCGAGGCGGGAAAGTTTCCCCCCTTGGAGAAAGCGCACGCCTACCGCGGCGAACTCGTGTTTTTGGACCATACGAACCGGCGTGGCAGCATCCGCGTGCAAGGGAAGGGCCAGTTTTTCCGCAACGACCCGCAACCCTTCGCCATGCTTCCCTACGGCATCGTCCGCTATCACGGCGCAGCGGCGGATCTTCGAGACATCCCGCTCGGCACCGTGCTCCGCGTCCATGCCTTTCTCCCGCCAGACCCCAAGCTCTCCTCCGTGCCGGTGCTGCCGGTCAACAGCAAGGATGTGGACAAGGGCCATTACCGTGGCATCGGCTCGACACCCGCCGAGAACCACGTCCTGCTTCTCGAGGACGAGCCCAGCTTCTGCCAGCGCGAGGGGAAGGTCTGGAAGCTCAAAGAAGTGGACATCAGGAATTTCGAGGGAATGATCGTCGCCAGCCTTGAACCGAATCAGGGTGGTGACGGCAAGGCGGCTGAGGAGACGCTGAACTTCGATGCCGCCACCCGAATCTGGCGAGGCCGCGAAAGCCTCAGCATTGCGGAACTCATCGCCGAAGGTGCGTGGCCCACGGAAGGAAAAAAAGACCTGAGTGGCCAGGCCGTCCTGCTCGGTATCACCTGGAAGCCCACGCCGGGTGGCGTGTTCACCCGGTTCCACATCTCGGACATCTGGCTGGACGACGCCGCGATGCAACGCGCCGCCCGTAATCAGACCGAGGTGCACAAGGCCTTCATCCGCAGCCGCTGGATGCCCGCTTGGATCGATGCCGTCGAGTATGGCAAGTTCGGCCGTGCCACGGTGACCGCGACCTTGTTCGGCGGCATGGATCCCTCCCTGTACGCCGATTTCGCGAAAGAGAGCGAGGTGCTGATGAATGGTTCCGAGAACACGTTGAAGCATGCTGGCGGGCACTACGGTCCCGCGCACATGGCCTCAAAAGGGCCTATCCGGGAGGTCATCAAGACGCCCGGAGAGGTGCCGCTTGGGAGCAGCGGCATCCAAATCATTTTCGAGACGGACCTCATTATTGAAGGCATTCGCCCGGGTAGGGTTGTCCGTGTCCGCCCCGCAGCCTGGCCCGAGCTTCAAGTGCCTTGGGATGAATGCCTGCGCGATGGTAGCCACGAGGTCCGCTTTCCCACCCCAGCCATATTCCCGAAATACTGACGACTTCGCATGCACGGTATTCCCTGCACCTGATCAGGATCTCCGAGGCAGGCCAAAACCGCTGGCTCTCCAAGGCGGCGATGTGCCCGCTGGCTATCGGCGCCCTCCGATGGATATTGATGAGTTGCGGCGACTTATTCGCACCTAGCGGCCTGTATGAATCCCCATGCACGACCTCATCGGTGACATCCACGGCCACGCTGACGCCCTCCAGCGGCTCCTCCGGCAACTGGGCTATTCCAAGCACAAAGGCGTCCATAGGCACCCAGAACGCCAGGCCATCTTTCTTGGCGACTTCATCGACCGCGGCCCTCGTATTCGGGAGACCCTCGAGCTCGTTCGGACTATGGTGGATGCCGGCTCCGCCCTGGCCGTCATGGGCAACCACGAACTCAATGCCTTGGCCTTCCATACTCCCGACCCTGACCAGCCCGGGTGCCATCTCAGGCCCCACAACGAGAGGAACTCAAACCAGTACGCCGAGACCATGCGGCAGGTCCCGGCTGGTGAACTGGCCTCATATCTCGACTGGTTTCGCGCGCTGCCTATGTGGCTCGACCTTGATGGCCTCCGAGTCGTCCATGCCTGCTGGGACGAGAGCATGATGGGCCAAATCAGCGGGCCAATCACCGACGAGTTCCTGCACTCAGCCTGCCGAAAGGGCCAGCCCCTCTATGCCCCGGTCGAGATCCTGCTGAAAGGCAAGGAGGCCAGATTGCCGGAGGGTTTGTTTTTCAAAGACAAAGAAGGCCACCAGCGATTCAAAACCCGGCTGCGTTGGTACCTTTCGCCCGAGGGCCAGACCTACCGGAACTACGCGATGGCCGCCGAAGAGATACCCTGCGATCTACCACTGGCTCGCGAGGTTATCCAAGCCGCAGCCCCCTACCCTGCCGATGCTAAGCCGGTCTTCATGGGGCACTACTGGCTGTCAGGGAGCCGACCAGAACTACTGGCTAGGAATGTCGCCTGCCTGGACTGGAGCGTGGCGAAGGGTGGGTTTTTGTGTGCGTACAGGTGGGATGGAGAGCGAGAACTGGATGCCGGGAAGTTTGTGTGGACGTCTTAGCAGCAGTGACATGGCCAACGCCCCCAGCATCTTTACTGAACTGCCCTAAGACCTGCCCGAGGACCTTTTCGCCGAGCTCCTGCAGGCCCCGGGAATCCATATCGAGCGGATCGTCTCCCACGGCCACTGCTCACATGATTGCCTCTGATACGACCAAGATCAGGCCGAGTGGGTGCGGGTGCTCAAAGGGGCGGCTCGTATCCAGTTCGAGGACCGAGTGCTGGAACTGCGGACCGGGGGTTTTATGAATATCTCAGCCCACCAGAAACACACCGTGGCATGGACGACGCCGGACAAGACCAGCCAAAGGTAAACGGTACACCGGTATTTCTGCCCTCAAGAGTCCCCTACCGAAAACGATCTTTTTCTGCAGTCATTCACTATGCTGTTTCTGTTCGGCAGATTTCACCGGCTACTCAATCGCGGAGGACTTCAGCATGGTGCGTCAGATCTTGGCTCTTGGCCTGCTCTTTGGCTCGCTCGCTTTTGCCCAACCAGCCAACGCTCAGGGCTTGTGGTTGGGCGGCCCCGGCTTTGGTGGCATCGGCTTTGGTAGTACCGGCTTCGGAGGCCTTGGTTTTTCCCCATACGGCTTCGGGAACTTTGGCCTCTACGGTGGTGGCTTTGGCAGCGGCTTTTCCCCCTACGGCTTTGGGAACGCGGCCTACTTCGGCGGGTACGCACCTGCCCGAGTTGCGTATCCCGTGACGGTGAGGCCCGTCTATGCTGCGAGGCCGGTCGTATATGGCGGCATCAGTCGCGCATATCCTCCGAGGCCAGCTGTCCGGGTTCCGCTGAATCGGGCCAACCGTCGAGCCTGGCGAAGGGGCTGGTAAGAACGCCGTCCGATTGAGATATCAAAGCCCGACCCCGGCTGCCTCATATGCCCTCAGCACCTCGTTGCTGAAACACGCAAAGACCACCCGCTGGACCGTGCTTCCGTCGGCTAGTGAGTCCGGGATGGTTTTCACGGCGATATCCGTAGCTTCGTGGAGCGGGTAGCCGAAGATCCCCGTGCTGATTGCTCGGAAGGCGATGATCCGACAGCCATGCTCTTCGGCAAGTCTCAGGACCGACCGGTAAGCAGAAGATCACAGCGGAAAAAGGCGCTGACGACGACAACGGCTCCGAGCGGGCTCTAGGCGGCGACGCAAAAAGCGACGCAGCAGGCTGCGGCACCAAGCAGCACGGAAACGCACGACTGGTCGCAACTCGTTACCGCAGAAGCCGTTATGCGGCTCCATGCGAAACTGTGCGGCAACGTGCGGAACACTCAAACGGATGGGGTGGGATTTGAACCCACGAGCCGCTTTCGCGACTGCCGGTTTTCAAGACCGGTGCATTCAACCGCTCTGCCACCCATCCAAATGCCACGGACGAC
>CANHYS010000253.1 GCA_947464585.1 Planctomycetaceae bacterium
AAATGAAGGCATCGCATGATTGTAAAGACTCCCAGGTCAACGGTGTGGTTCGCACGGTGTGCGAGGGCGTGAGTAAAACAAACCGGGAGTCGCACGTGCCACGTCCGCCGCTACGGACACGCATTCCCCCCCTATCCATTGACTAGGTATCGCCCCACGCGGCCAGAAAGCTGTCGCCGCTGTTTGCGAACCCGCAAGGTTCGCGCGACCGATACCACGGCGCGGTAAACCTTGCCGGCTGGGCTGGGAACACCAGCGGCTTTCGCCGATTTCAGCCGGCGGGGGCGAGGGCGCCTTCCAGCAGGGCCGCCACGAAACGCTCGGGGGAGAAGGCCTCCAGGTCGTCGGCCGTCTCGCCGAGGCCGACGAACTTCACCGGCAGCCCGAACTGCTCCGTCACCGGCACGATCACGCCGCCGCGGGCCGAGCCGTCGAGCTTGGCCAACACGATGCCTGTGCAGCCAGCCGCCTCCTTGAAGCCCTTCGCCTGCGAGAGCGCGTTTTGGCCGGCGGTGGCATCGATCACCAGCAGTACCTCGTGCGGCGCGTCGGGGATCTGCTTGGCGATCACACGACGGATCTTGGAAAGCTCCTGCATGAGGTTCGATTGCGTCTGCAGCCGGCCGGCCGTGTCGATGATGCAGACGTCGAAGTCGCCCTCGAGCGCCCGGGCCACGGCGCGATGGGCAACGCTGGCCGGGTCACAGCCGGGGTCACCTCGCACGATCTCGGCGCCGAGCCTGCCGGCCCACATCGAGAGCTGCTCGACCGCCGCCGCACGGAACGTGTCGCCCGCCCCGAGCACCACCCGCTTCCCGTCGCGAGTGAAGAGCCTCGCCAGCTTCGCGATCGAGGTGGTCTTGCCCGATCCGTTGACGCCCGTGACGAGGATCACCGTCGGCCCCGATGGGGCCGTCGCCACCGCCGCCCCGGTCTGCTCGAGCCGGCCGAGGAGCTGCCGCCGGATCGAATCGATCACGACCTCGGGGTCGACCACGCGGGCCCGCAGCCGCTCCCGCACGTCGACGACGATCGCCTCGGCCGCGGCCGGTCCCATGTCGGTGCGGATGAGCGTGGCGCGAAGTTCCTCCAGAAACTCCTCGTCGACGAGCCGTCCTTCGCGTTTGAAGAGGTCGCGGACGTCGGTGTTGAGCACCCGCGCGGTCTTGGCGAGTCCGGCCCGCAGTCGGTCGAGCAGGCCACCGCCAGACCGCGGCGGTGCCTCCGCCGCAGCGGCGGCGGACACGGCTTCCGCCGCGGTGCTCTCGCCAGCAGTTGTGGCGGGAGTCTCCGTGGCTGGGTTCGCCTTCGGTGTGGGATCATCGGTCGTGGGCTTGCGGCCAAAGCGAAAGAGTGCCATCGAGAGTCTTTCTGTCAGGAGGCCGCCGGGGCGTCGTCTGCGGGCACGCCGTCGCGGTCGGCGAGCAACTTCCCGAGAATGCCCGCCACGAACCGCGGCGACGCTTCGGTCCCGTAGCGACGGGCCAGTTCGATGGCCTCGTTCACCGCGACCGGGCCCGGCACGTCGGTGTGCAGAAGCTCGAAGGCTGCCAGCCGCAGGACGGCACGGTCGGTGGCCGCCATCCGTGCCACCCGCCAGTTCTGGCTGCGGGAGTCGAGTTCCGCGTCGAGCGCGGCCTGCTCGGCCTGCACGCCCTCCACGAGCAACCGGGCGAAATCGACGAGCGGGGCCGCCCGGAGCCGCCCCTGGAGGAACCGCTCGCGATGCTGGAGGCGTTCGAGATCGTCCGCGCCGGGGTTCGCCTCGATCTGGTAGAGCGACTGAAGGGCGACCTCACGGGCTCGACTGCGGCTGGGCATGGAGATGGAAACGCGAGGGTGATGCGGCGAAGCTGTCAGGAACCAGTCGGGCAGGAACCGGAACGGCCGGGAAGCGATGCGACGAGCGAGATCATCTCGATGGCCGCTGCTGCACACTCGGCGCCCTTGTTGCCGCCGCCGGCGTAGCCCGTGGCGGCGTCGCCGCCGGCCCTGGCAAGGGCCTGCGCGAGGGTATCGCAGGTGAGCACGCCAAACAAGACAGGCAGGCCCCGCGTGCGGCCGATCGCCTCGATGCCACCGCCCACGGCGCGGGCGATGTGCTGGTCGTGGGTGGTCTCACCGCGGATGATCGCGCCCAGACAGAGCACCGCCGCATAGCGGCCGGTCGCCGCCATCTGATCGGCAATGAACGGCAGTTCGAAGGCTCCCGGCACCCAGGCCACGTCGATGCGGTCGGCGGGCAGCCCGGCCGCCACGAAGGTGGCCACGGCCCCGTCGAGCAGCCGGCGCGTGATCGAGTCGTTGTAGCGGGCCACCACGACCGCCACCCGCGCGGTGGACGGCAGCCGGTCGCCATGGCCCTGGAAGACGTTCACGCCGTTGTTCATACCAGGTTGCTCATAATGACTGGTGGCTCATGACTTCAGGCTCATGAGGAACTCGCTGTTCGACTTCGTCTTCAGCAGGCGGTTGACCAGCAGTTCCATGGCATCGGTGGGGTTCATCTCGCCGAGCACTCGCCTCAGCACGCAGACCCGTCGATATTCGTCGGGCTCCATCAGCATCTCCTCCCGGCGGGTGCCGGAGCGGTTGATGTCGATGGCCGGGTAGATCCGCTTGTCGACGAGCCGGCGGTCGAGCACGATCTCGTTGTTGCCGGTGCCCTTGAACTCCTCGAAGATCACGTCGTCCATCTTGCTGCCGGTGTCGACCAGCGCCGTGGCGATGATCGTGAGCGAGCCCCCCTCCTCCACCTTGCGGGCGCTGCCGAAAAACCGCTTCGGCCGCTGGAGGGCATTCGAGTCGACACCGCCGGAAAGGATCTTGCCGGAGTTGGGCACCTCGGAATTCCAGGCACGGGCCAGCCGCGTGATGGAGTCGAGGAAGATCACGACGTCGCGGCCATACTCCACCAGCCGCTTCGCCTTCTCCTGCACCATGTCGGCCACCTGCACGTGGCGGCTGGCATTTTCATCGAACGTCGAACTGATCACCTCGCACGACGGCCCCCGCACCTGCCGCTCCATGTCGGTGACCTCCTCCGGCCGCTCGTCGATGAGCAGCATGAAGACGTAGGCCTCGGGGTAGTTGGCCAGCACCGCCTTGGCCATCTTCTGGAGCAGGATCGTCTTGCCGGCACGCGGCGGGCTCACGATCAGGCCGCGCTGGCCGAAGCCGATCGGCACGATCAGGTCGACCACCCGCATCGCGACCTCCTCGGGCGTCGTCTCGAGCACGATCCGTTCGTCGGGGTGGAGCGGCGTGAGGTCGTCGAAGAAGACCCGTGTCGAGAGCTTGGCTGGATCCTCGCCGTTGATCGCCTCGACCCGCAGGAGCGCGAAATAGCGTTCGCTCTCCTTGGGCGGCCGGATCTGACCGGCGATGCTCATGCCGTTGCGGAGGCCGAAGCGGCGGATCTGGCTGGGCGAGACATAGATGTCGTCGGGGCACGACAGGTAGTGGTGTTCGGGGCTGCGGAGGAAGCCAAACCCGTCGGGCAGGATCTCGAGCGTGCCTTCGCCGAACATCAAGCCGTTGAGCTTCACCCGTTCCTTCAGGATCCGGAACACGAGGTCGTTCTTCTTGACCCCGGTGACGTCGCCGATCTCCTCCTGCCGGGCCAGGTCGACGAGCTCCTGCATCGAAAGCTTCTGCAGGGCCGCGATCTGCGTGTCGCCCTTCTTCAGCGACTCGTAGTGTTCACTGATGTCGGCGCCGTCCTTCACCTCAGCGGCAATCTCCTCCGCGAGCGACATCGGTTCGCGTTCAAGATCGTCGTGCGGAGTGTTGGCATCGGGCGGAGACATGGGGAGCCTTTCGGCGCGGGAACGGGCCGCGGAGCGGGGGCGAGAAGCAGAGGCGGGATGGAGAAGCGGAGGCGGGATGGAGAAGCGGAGGCGGGATAGAGAAGCGGAGGCGGGATGGAGAAGAGGAGTGCGGGCGGGGAGGTCGACCCCTGCCCTGTTGGACGATCCACGAAAGGACCACCACCAGGATCATGGCACAGAACCAGCCGAATCACCCCCGCTACAGCGTTGTCGCCTAACAGCCGGAGAGTCCTGACCAGATGCTATCGACCTGAGCCAAAGTATAAGCCAAATCCCCCGAGGCATCCACGGTCGCCATTTTTCCCGACGGGAGCCCCACTGCCGCGTATTTCCGGTTCCAGGCAGCTTCTCGGGCCTCCTGCTCCGCCGGATCCCAGTGCCGTGCCGCCAGCCGCTGACGGCGGATCTCCTCGGAGCACGAAACCTCCACCAGCCGATCGCAGCGATCGGCCCAGCCGGCCTGCACAAGGAGCGGCACATCCAGCACGACGACCGCATTGCCGCCGAGCTCATCCTCGCGAGCCCGGATCCGCGTCAGCTGGGCTTCGATCCGGCTGCGGACACGGGGATGCACGAGGGCTTCGAGCCACTCCAGTGCCCGGGCATGGTCGGGCGTGGGGCCGAACACGCGATCGGCGACCGCCCGCCGGCGGATGCGGCCATCGGCATCGAGCACATCGATGCCAAAGCGATCCGCGATCTGCCTGACCACGTCGCCCTCCTCGAGCACCTCGTGGGCAATCCTGTCGGCGTCGATGACATGAGCGCCGTGCACCGCAAACCGCTGGGCCACGGTCGATTTGCCCGCGCCGATCCTGCCGATGAGGCCGATGATGATCATGGCAAAGGTTGTCGTTCGCCGCGATCCGAATTGCAAGTTTCCAGAGCCGGGCCGCACGGCGAGCATGCGTTTCCAG
>CANHYS010000254.1 GCA_947464585.1 Planctomycetaceae bacterium
ATCTCGTTCACCGACTACTACGGCCAGCAGAGCTGCACGGCCGGACGGGCTGCGTTTCTGGGGGGCAATGTGCCGGTCCGCACCGGCATGACGAAGGTGGGCCTGCCGGGCGCGAAGGAGGGATGGCAGAAGAGCGATGTCACCATCGCCACGGTCATGAAGAGCCTCGGATATGCCACCGGCCAGTTCGGCAAGAACCACCAGGGCGACCGCGACGAGCACCTGCCCACGATGCACGGCTTTGATGAGTTCTTCGGCAACCTGTACCACCTGAACGCCGAGGAGGAGCCCGAGCAGCGGGACTATCCCCGCGACATGAAGCTCGCCAACGGAAAGACCTTCCTGGAGACATACGGTCCCCGCGGCGTGCTCAAGTGCAAGGCCGACGGCAAGGGTGGGCAGTCGATTGAAAACACCGGTCCGCTGACGAAGAAGCGGATGGAGACGATCGATGAGGAGACGCTCGCCGCCGCCAAGGACTACATCCAGCGGCAGGTGAAGTCGGGCCAGCCGTTCTTCTGCTGGTGGAACGCCACGCGGATGCACTTTCGCACGCACGTGAAGGAGGCCAATCTCGGCAAGTCGGGCCAGGACGAATACAGCGACGGTATGGTCGAGCACGACGCCCACGTCGGCGCCATGCTCCAGGCGCTCGATGACCTCGGCATCGCCAACGACACGATCGTGCTCTACTCGACAGACAATGGCCCCCACTACAACACCTGGCCTGATGCCGGCACGACGCCGTTTCGCAGCGAGAAGAACTCCAACTGGGAGGGGGCCTATCGCGTGCCGGCCTTCGTCCGCTGGCCCGGGAAGTTTCCCGCGGGCGTGACGCTCAACGGGATCGTGTCACACGAAGACTGGCTGCCGACCTTCGCGGCGGCCGCCGGCAGCTCCGACATCAAGCAACAGCTCGCCAAGGGCGTCTCGCTCAACGGCCGGCAGTACCGCAACGCCATCGACGGCCACAACCAGATGGACTATCTGACGGCCAAGGCGGACAAGTCGCCTCGCACCGAGTTTTTCTATGTCAACGACGACGGCCAGATCGTGGCCATCCGCTACGCCGACTGGAAGGTCGTGTTCCTGGAGAACCGTGGCGAGGCGTTCGGCGTCTGGCGGGAGCCCTTCACCGAACTGCGTGTGCCGCTCCTCTTCAACCTCCGCCGCGACCCCTTCGAAAAGTCGCAGCACAACTCCAACACCTACAACGACTGGTTCCTCGACCGGCCGTACGTCGTGGTTCCGCTGCAGCAGCTGGCGGGGAAGTTCCTGATGTCGATGAAGGAATATCCCCCAAGCCAGACGCCGGGTTCGTTCAATCTGGAGAAAATCCAGAAGCAGATCGAGGCCGGCGCGCGGCAGTAGGTCAGCGGGATCGACGCTGGTGCCGGTGGTCTAAAACTTCTGGATCGCGTCGAAGCCCAGCATCGTCTGGTTGGTACTGACGCCGTCGTTGAACGGATTCACACCGCTGCGGCCGCTGAAGAAGTCCCAGCGGAAGGCGGGCCGCACGAGAATGTTGCCCGTTGGAAGCCAGTTGGGGCCGAGTGTGAGCGAAAAATAGTTGCCTGGCAGCGGCACGTGGTTGGGATTGCTGGGGCGGTTCAGACCCACGCGGGTGCCGTCGATGTCGTCGAACCACTCGAAGCGGGCGCCCCACTTCCAGGTCTTGCTGGCTGACCAGTAGAGGTATTGATCGATGCCGGTCCAGATGGCCGTGCTGCCGTCTGCGAGGCCGTTGGCCTGCGCACCGTACCACTGGTGGAAGACGTATTCGACGTTGTTGGACGGGCGGGCTTCGAAGATGAGGCTGTACCGGGTGCGGTTGGCGGAGACGAGCAGCGGCTGCGGTTGGAAGAGCGGCGAGAAGTCGGTGCCCTCATCGCCTGAAATGATCGCAAACTGCACCGCCCGGGAATTGTCGTCGTTCTTCAGTCTGACGCGACCGAGGAAGTTGGCTTTACTGTAGGGAGAGGCGAGTCCGTTCCAGCCGTTGACGAGGCCGCCGTTGACCTCGATGTTGTCGGTGGCCCGCCAGTTGAGCAGCCCGCCCCAGTGGTTGAACGGGCCTGCGAACTGATAGCTGTAGGACTTCAGGTAGAAGAAGTTACCGACCGCCGGCACGCCCTCGTAGCCTACGAGGGAGTAGAAGTGGCCCAGCTTGAGGTTGAAGTCCTGGGTGCCCACCTCGGAATAGAGTTGCGGGATCGCGACGCCGTAATATTCGCCGCTGTTCCAGTCACGCGGGCCCGGGTTCGTTTCCCAACCGAGCGACATGGCGAGCGGAAAATCCTCGCCGTAGAGGAGGTCGGCACGGGCTCCGATGCCGGCCGATCCGTCGGAGGGCAGGGTCTGTTCGGCAATGAAATAGGCCTGGTTCATCATCGGCTCGTTGGCCCGGTCCACGGCGTTGTAGGGGCCGTTGAACTTGCTGGCGGGGTTGGCAAAGTTGCCGATGAAGCCGCCGTCGAGCCAGCCGTAGACGCCCCGGCGCTCGGGCTGGCCGAAGAGGTACCAGTCCTGTCCGGATGGGATAATGCCGTTCATCACGTCGTCGTTGAGCACCGGATCGAATCGCTCAAAGCTGCCGACGCTGCCCTCGCGGCCCACGAAATCCTGTTCCTGTCCCAGGGCAAGCCCCGCGGCTGCCAGCGTGATCATGCCAGAGAAAATGCTGCAAGCCGCCCATCCGCCAGATGTCATATTGTTCTCCATGTGCGCCCCCATCACCGTCGCGCGATCCCCGGGGCAGTCGGATTGATCGGTGCGATCAGTCCAGATGCATTCGCCAGCCTGATCGGCATGGGAAGCATCAGGCGCAGTCATCGCCAAATCCGAAATCCTCACGCTCGAGCGAGGGTCGCCCCAGCTTCGCAGCTTGCCCCATCCGCCTGTGGGTGTGGGGGCTTTTGGGCAGCCTGACCGGACTGATGCAAAGCCTCATGGCACGCTGACAGCGTGACCGATCCTCCGGAATCGTAGGAATTTATTTCTCGGGGGCGATGCATGGGGATCTGGCCGATCGGGCATGCGGTGTGGCCTGACGAACGGCGCCGTGACCGCACTGCCCGGCTTCCGGGATGGATGTTCTCGGCGGCACTGCTGGCTCTGACCGTCGCCATGCCGACGGTGGACGAGGCGTCGGGCCAAACGCGGCTCGACCGGACGGCGGCCGCCAGACCCGATGAGATCGAGACCGACCGCGATTCGTTCACGTTTGCGCCCACCACGACCGGAGCGCAGCGGACGATCCTCGAAGCGTCGTATTCCTTCATCGACAATCGGTTGGGCCCCGAGGCCCACAGCGTGCCGGAACTGCTGGTGCGGCGAGGCCTTGGCGACAAGGTGGAACTCCGCCTCGGCTTCAACTACGAAGCGGGCGGTCCGGGCACGGTGTCGGGCAACGAGATCGGCGGTGAGGATGTCATCTCCGAATATGAAAGCCGGGTGCTCTACGGCACGAAGGTCGAGACTTCGGAGCAGTCCGGCTGGATTCCGCAATCGGCCTTGGTCGTGCAGGGATACACGCCTACCTACGGCCCGACGACGCAGTCCACGCTCGTGGCCGGGGAAGCGTTTGGCTGGCGGTTTGCCAACGGCTGGGAGTGGAACTCGGCCATGCGATATGGAACGGGATTTGTCGAGGAAGACGCCTTCAACCAGTGGGCGCCCTCGAGCGTGCTGAAGATTCCCGTTGGCGAGCGCTGGAATGTGCACGCGGAATACTTCAGCATCTTTTCCTCTGGCAAGGAACTGCCCCTCAACATCCAGTACATCAGCTTCGGCGGCCACGTGCTGGTGACCAAGGACTTTGAACTGGGATTGCGGTACGGCTGGGGGCTCAACGAGTCCACGCCGAACTTCTTCACGAATCTCGGCGTGGGCGTCCGCTACTGACCGTCGACGGGCCGCTTTTCCTGCATGCCGACGACCGTCAGGCAGACCACCTCGTCAGGTTGCAGCGTCATGGTCACGCGGCGTTCCCCGGCGCGGCGCGGCCCCTCGCGGAGCGGCAGTTCGCACTCCAGAGTCGCGGTATCGGCCCCCGGGCCAAGCAGGAGCAGATCGACTTCCTGCGGCAGACCGCTGCTCAAGGGCCAGGAGCTTTCCATCACCACGACATAAAGACTGTCGTCGGGCTGGCGGAATGCCAGCACCGTGCCGGGCGGGCTGACCCGCGCCACCGGGTCGGCCACGGCCAGCATGCCGCGGCGCAGCGAGTGCTGGACCAGTCTGCTCAAGACCTCACCCTCGAGGTTCAGGTCGTCCGGTTGATGGCGGCGCCGGCTCACGTCCGTGGCGCCAGCCGCGAAGAACAGGGCCCCAGGCCCCTTCGCGATGCGGTGGAGCGTCAGCATCGGTGCCACCCGACGATGCTTGCCGTCGCAGGCGGAGAGCACTTCCGTGGCACCGTCGACTTCATACCACGCCGTGCCGTCGTGCGCGACCCGTTCCGCCAGTGCGGCCGTGTCGAGGCCCGTCAGCAGCGTGTCTTTGGCGGCCCGCTCTACTGAGCGAAACGCGACGCCCTCGCTGAGGCGGCGGATGCCGAAGAGATCCTCCAGACCCGTGGCATCATCGAAACAGACGAGCGCCATGCCCTCCTTGTGCAGGCGGCGTATCGCAGCGACCTGCTCTTGCGTGGCACCGCGCATCGGCGGCAGCACGAGCATGTCGGCACGGCTACGATCGAGCTTTGCGACGTCGGAGATGTCGAGAAAGAAGCCACCCGCGAGG
>CANHYS010000255.1 GCA_947464585.1 Planctomycetaceae bacterium
CTCACGTGAGCATCCATTCCGGCAGGCGGCGGACCTTTCCCTCCTGGTCGACGCAGACCACGGTCGTGGTGCCCGTGGCGAGGATCGTTGTGCCGCGGATCAGCTCATAAGCGTGTTTGATATGGGCGGCCCCGATTTTCTCCACCCGGGTCCGCAGCCTGAGCAGGTCGTCGTAATCGGCGGGGGCGTGATACTTGCACGAGATGTCCGCCACCACCATGAACAGGCCTTCTTCTTCGAACTCCCGATAGGTCCTGCCGCAGGCCCGCAGCATCTCGGTGCGGCCCATTTCAAAGTAGGTGAGGTAGTTGGCGTGGTGCAGCCGCCGCTGACCATCGGTTTCCTGATACCGCACCCGTATTTCGATCTCGTGCACCGTTTCGGCCATGACCACATTCCTGAGGGGGATTCCTGCGAGGGCTGCCGGCGGCTCCGATCGCGGCCGACGCCCGGGGTTCGTTGACCGGCCGGGCCTCCAGACTCTATTCTTTCGGAGGTTTTCCGGGCAAAGCTCCCGGCGACACGACGGTCTGCAACCCTCGTTCACACACCCCTGCCCCGACCCTCAGGAGTTCGAGACGTGAGCCTTGGCGACGCAGGAGAGGGCGCGGGAGTGGGATTCGCGACAGCCCGGGGCCGCAACTGGCCGACGCTGCGACAGTTCACCGTTTTCCTCGAGAACAGGGTGGGGCAGTTGCTCGAGGTGGTCCGCCGTTTCGAGGGGTCAAAGGTTCGTATCGTCGCGCTCTCGATCAGCGATTCCGGCGAGTGTGCGTTTGCCAGGTTCCTGCTGAGCCATCCGGAGCAGGGGCGGGAGATCCTCGAGCGTGCTGGGCTGGCGTTGATCGAAAGCGACCTGATCGGCGTGGAGCTGCCCGACGACAATCAGCCCCTGCTGCGGATCTGCACGGCGCTGCTCCAGGCGGAGGTGAACATCATTCAGGCCTATCCGATCCTGTCGCGGCCCCGCGGCCGTCCGGCGGTGGCGCTGATGGTGGACAACACGGAAATGGGGCTGGAGACGCTGGCCAACAAGGGCTTCACGACGATCACCGAGGGTGATCTCGACGAGCACGAGTGAGCAACTGGCTTGCCGCCGCCGCGCGCCCGCTCACTCGAACATGCCGTCGGGCAGACCATCGACCTGCCGCACGATGATCTTCTGGATCGAGTCCCAGGCGACGGCCGTGAGCGTGACGGTGCCATCGGCGGCCCGACTGGCAAACAGTCCATGTGAGCCCACCGACCACCGCGGCTCGTAAAATTCCGGCAGGATCACGCTGCCGCCGCTGATGTGTACCTCGACGATGCCACCGTGCTCCATCTCTCGAAAGAGACGGGCCATCAACCGCGCCGTCGGATTGCTGTCCCCCTCGGGGCCTCCCGGCCCGGGCTCGGGCTCGCCAGCTTGCAGGGCCGGCGTTGAAAACCCGACAAACTCGGTGGCCGACACGTGGCTGTCGCTGGCTGTCACAAGGCTGGAGAACATATCGTCCCGCGCGTCATCCCGCGGGGCCGACTGCCCGACTGCCTGCGAGTCGTCGTGATCGGGCGCCTGCTGGCTCGTCACGCCACCAAAGCGATCGGCCGTGCCGCTCGGATGGACGGCCTCCTCGATGGCAGGCGACTCTACGGCAGCCTCCGCTCCCGTCCCACCGACACGGGCCTCAGCGCTGCGGGCTGGAGCTGCCGGCGACTCGCTGCTGGCCGGGATCCGAACGGCGACGCCGCACTTCGAACACTTGCCACGCTGCCCGCCCATGGTGGCCGGCACGACGATGCGGTGGCCGTTGGAACAATTGAAGACGATCTTGCCGGCGGGCGAGGAGGGCGAAGCCGGCCCTGGGGCCGGGATGGGGGCCGGGATGGGGGCTGGGATGGGGGCCGGGGCCGGGCTTGGGGCCACGAACACCTCCTCTTGGGCTGGCTCGGCGTCTGCCGTCTCCAGCATCTTCCAGTCGATCTTCGCTTTGTCGTCTGCCATGGCGCTGTCGGCCTTCCTGTGGTGCTCGGGCCCGATCCGATCCCGCTCTCCCAGTTTAGCCTCCGGCTGGTGGCTTGACGGGGGCGGGCCCGCCTCTGACACTCTCCGCGGGTGGTGTGCGCGGTCCGGAGAGCCGGCCTGCGGGCGATGCCGCATTCTCGCTCCGGATCGATTTCCATGGCCATTCAAGTCATCTGCCCAGGCTGCCGGTCGACGTTCACCGTCAGTGACAAATTTGCCGGCCGCACCGGCCCCTGCCCGAAGTGCAAGAAGCCGATCACCATTCCCAGCGATGCTGTGAAGGAGGTGAAGATCCACGGGCCGGAGGAAGAGGCTGCTCTGCCCGGCCGGGCCCCCACGACGCCGATCGTGTTCGTGGAGCAGCCCATTCCGAAGGTGGCCTACGTGGCGGTGGCGGTTGGTGCCGTCGCGGCGATGCTGCTGGCGGTCGTTGCCCGGTTCGCCTGGGGGGCCGGCCAGGCTCCGATCTGGCTGCTGGCAGCCACGGCCGCCATCGTGGCGATGCCGTGTGCCTGGATCGGCTATGAGATCGTCCGTGACAGGGATCTGCAGGCCTACCGTGGCCGCTCGTTGCTCATCCGCACGGCCATCTGCGGGGCGGTCTATGCCGCGCTCTGGATCGTGAAGGGATTCCTGCCGCCGGAGTTGACCAACGACATGTGGCCCTGGGTCTATCTGGCTCCGCCCTTTCTGGTGGCGGGCGCCCTGGCGGCATTGGCCACGCTCGATCTCGACTGGGGCACAGGCGTGGCCCACTATTCGCTCTACGTGATGTTCACCGCGCTGTTGCGGTGGCTGGCCGGCTTCATGCCGGTCTGAGCCCGCGATACCGTGGAGGCGACCACCATGCCGCTGACAGCCCTGCCGGAACTGGTGGCCCTTGAATCCCACGCGGAGGGCGTGCGGATTCCCCCGGGCGTCACCGTGCCGCTCACCCCCCGGGTGCGGGCGCTCCTCGACACGGCCGAGATGCGACGGCTGGCCCGCGTCAGCCAGCTCGGCCTCGTGGCACTGGTCTATCCCGGCGCCGTGCACTCGAGGCTCGAACACTCGCTGGGGGTCTACCGGCGGGCGCTCGAGTTTCTTGCCCGGCTCAAGCACGACCCGCGATTTATCGCGGAGATCGACGAGGCCGATGCAGCGGCGTTTCTGGTGGCGGCGCTGGTGCACGACATCGGCCACTGGCCCTTCTGCCATCCGATCGAGGACGTGGGGCTGGCCCGGTTTCCCCGGCATGAAACGCTCGTGCACGACATCCTCGCCCGTGGCGAACCGGCCGCCGTGCTCGCCGGATCGTGGGGCCTCGATCCATCCCGCGTCGCCGCCCTCATCATGGGCACGGCCACCGACCCGGCCGGCCGCATCCTGCACTCGCTGCTCTCGGGGCCGATCGATGTCGACAAGATGGACTACCTCGGCCGCGACAGCCTCCATGCCGGTGTGCCCTACGGCCGGCATTTCGACGAGGAGCGGCTGCTCTCCAGCCTCTGCCTCGACGAGCACGGCACGTCGCTCGCCATCACCGACAAGGGCCGCACGGCCGCCGAGATGCTGGTCTTCGCCCGGTATGTGATGTTCAGCGAGGTCTACTGGCATCACGCCGTGCGGTCGGCCACGGCGATGCTGCAGCGGGCCGTCTGGAACCTGCGCGACGCCATCGATCCGGCCCGGTTTGTCAGGCTCGACGACCGCGAGTTCGTCGACGCCCTCGGCACGCTCGCGGCCGGCACCTCCGCCGCGCCGCTCGTCGACGGCCTGTATGGGAGCCACCGCCGACTCTTCAAGCGGGTGGCGTCGTATGACGCGCTGCGAAATCCGGCCATTCACCGCGGCCTGGCAGGCCGCACCTACGACGACAAGGTGGCGATCGCCGGCCGGCTTGCGGCCGCTGTCTCCCGTCGGGCCGGCATCGCGGTCGGGGTGGATGATCTTCTGATCGACGCGCCGCCGGCCGAACGCGAGGTGGAGTTCCGGCTCACGGTTCGCGAGCCGCGCGAGGGCGAATCCTCAATCGCTTCATGGCGTCGGCTCGAGGAACTCTCCCCGGTGGTCCGCAGCCTCGCACATGAGCAGTTCGACGATCTCGTCAAACGCGTGCGGATCTTTGCGCCCGCGGCGATCGCCGCCGAGATCGCGGACTGCCCAAGCCTCAGGAACAACGGCCTCAACAACAACGGCCTCGAGGAGATGATCCTCGAGGCCGTTGGGTCGTCTTGTTGAACTGAATACTTGAAGAACTAGAACTCCGGGCGACTACTTGCCGCCGGGCAGTTTGCCTTCCTTGAGCAGCGCGCCGAAGGTCGGGGAGCCGGCGTTGGCCGGGTCGCTCGGCAGGGCCGCGACCTCTTCCAGCGCCTTCTTGATCTTCTCGACGTTCTTGGCGTCTTCCTTCTTGTTGAGCCGTTCCGCCAGAGCGTGGCCGTAGGCATTCCGCTCCTTCTTGCTGGTGCCCGCGTGGCAGACGTTGCACTTGGCCGTCTCGACCTCGGCGGCCAGGGCCTTCTCGGCCGGGTCGGCGCTGTCGGGCTTCACGTAAACAGCCTTGAACTCGTCAAAGAACTGCTTGATTGCAAAGGCTTCGCGGGCCGATCCGCCACAAGCCAACGCCACGGCCGCTCCGGCGACCAAGGCATACCTGCTGCTCCTGCTGCACGACATCGCTGCTCTCCAGGGTGACTTCTGCCGCGGAGACGCTCCCACCAGGGGCGTCTCCGAAACGCGACCCCTTAACTAGAC
>CANHYS010000256.1 GCA_947464585.1 Planctomycetaceae bacterium
AATCGGTCGGGACGGCGTGGCTGCCCTGCGGAGCCTTCTCGACGGCGTGCGGCAGGCGGGCGTGCCGGAGGGGCGGGTGGTCATCGATCCGTCGATCGCCCGCGGCCTCGACTACTACACCGGCATCGTGCTGGAGAGTTTTCTCGACGACCTGCCGGCGCTCGGCAGCATCTGCTCCGGCGGTCGCTACGACAATCTCGCAGGGCTCTATACGAAGCAGTCGCTACCGGGCGTCGGCGCGTCGCTCGGCATCGACCGATTGCTCGCGGGCCTCGAGGAACTCGGCCGGCTCGATCTGAAAGAGACATCGGCCGAGGTGTTTCTCGTGCACTTCGACGAGGCCCATCTCGCCGATTACCTCCGCATCGCGTCGCGGCTGCGGGCCGACGGCATGGCGGTGGAGTTTTTCCCGGAGGCGAAGCGGGTCGGAAACCAGTTGAAGATGGCGGCGAAGAAGGGGTTTCGCGTGGCGCTCGTGATCGGCAGCGACGAATTTGCCACGGGCACCGCGCAGCTCAAGGATCTCGCCTCGCAGAACTCCAGCACGATCGACTGGCACGGCGACATCCATGTCTTGTCGGACGCCATCCACTCGCATCTCGAGGCGATCAAGGCCGGCGGGTGACGGCCCGTTTCATACAACCCCGGAGCGTGAGGGATGGGATTTCCCGTTGCGCGGCTACATCCCCCGGCTTACGCCGGGGGCTTGTATTGGGGTGCGCACCGCGTTCCATAGAAGCCCGGAGCGTATTACGAGTTGGCGAGCCGCTTCTCGATCGCTGCGATCGTGTCGGCCACGGCCTGCGCGGTGGCCGGACGATCGGCAGGATCGTGGGCGATCATCTGCATGACGAGTTTCGACACGTCGTCAGGCACGTCGGGGGCCGTGCTGCGAAGTGGTGTCGGCGAGCCGTGGGCGATCGATGCCAGCATCGCCATCATCGACGTGCCGGTGAAGGGCAGCCGATCGGCGAGCAGTTCATAGAGCATCACGCCAAGCCCGAAGAGATCGGCTCGGGCATCCACGGGGCGGTCGCTGATGCGTTCGGGCGCCATGTAGGCCGGCGTTCCCACGACCGCGCCCTCCACCGTCACGTGCGCGCTTGAGTCAGCGTCGCCCACATCACGGACAAGCCCGAAATCGATGATCTTTACCGCCCTCGTCGGCCCCTCGAGAATGATGTTCTCGGGCTTGATGTCGCGGTGGACAAGGCCTCGGCGATGCGCCGCCGCGAGCCCCTCGGCGATCTCGCGGCCGATCCGCAGGGCCTCTGGCAGCGGCACGCGGCCCACCTTCGCCCGGTATGTCGCGAGCGTGTCGCCGTGCAGGCACTGCATGACGATATAGGGAAGGCCGCTTTGTGCGCCGCCCTGCCGATGCTCGCCCACTTGATGGATCGTGACCACGTGCGGGTGCTCGATGGCAGCGGTCGCCCGGCTCTCGCGGATGAACCGCTGACGTGAGGCCGGATCGCTCGCTCGCGCGGGGTGCATCACCTTGATTGCCACACGGCGTTCGAGGTGTTCGTCCTCCGCCAGATAGACCTGCCCCATGGCGCCCCGACCGATGGTCGCGAGCACCTTGTAGCCGCCGATCGTCGTCGGCAGCATGTCCTTGTCGGCATCATTCACGAAGGCGGCGGTCGGCCCCACGCGTGCTGCCAGTTGTTCCGACGCCAGGTCCATCGATGGCGAGTACACCAGCGTCTCGGTGAGCGGCGAGCGTGGCTCGTGGGTCTCTGTGGCGACGTGCTCGATCACAAACGAGCAGAACGGATCGCCTCGCAGAGCACAGCTCGGCTCCTCGATGCGGATCGTTTCCCCATAGTGAGCTGCGATGCCGCGCATCAGGCCGACGGCCAGCGGGCACAGCCGCCGCGCGGAGCTGTAGACCAGATGCAATTCATCGGGGCTCTGCCGAACCGTCTCCAGCACCGGCGGCGCGGCGCCGGGGGTCGTGGTGCGGACCATGGTGTGGATGATCGCCTCGGTGTGTTCGATGAGGTCGAGCGTGCGCCACGCGGGATCGACGACCGGGCTGGCCACCTTCACCAGATGCGGCGCCAGGAACTGGCCGAACTCCTCGAGGATGGAGGGCAGGGGCCGGCCGGTCGTGTCGGCGATCGACGACAGGATGGCGACCGCATCGGAGTCTGGATAGGTGCCTGAAGGCAGGAACTTGCTCGCGGTCGTCGTCACACTCGACCGGACTCCCTTCCAGGAGGTGCTGCCGGCAGCCGCGACGTCGGCGAACTTCTGAAGGTAGAAAAAAATAAGGCCGTGCACGAGTCGGGTGACTCCCCGGAAAAACTCCCCACGGATAATGGAGAACCATCACTTAGTAGAGCCGCAGACCCGGTCACTGTATAGAAGCAGTCCGTGGGCGGCGTGGTAGAGGGCACCGCACTCAACATCCACGTCCGAGGTCTGTTCGAGCAGGGTGACCAGCCGCTCAGCCGCTCGCGTCACCCAGGGCTCGACCAACTGTTCGTCATCGAGCGCCAGGCTGAGCACCTCGAAGATATGACCCGTCGCCGACAGCCTGGCGAACACGTCAGCCGACGTGCCGGGCCGCTCGAAGGAGTGGATCGAAAAACTGCCGTCAGCCTGCTGGAATCGCCTGGCGCGGTCGACGCATTCGTCGATCACATCCTGAGCCGCCGCCCACCCGCCGGAGAGTTGTTCCGGCGTGCGGCCTGTCGCGGCAAGGTGTTTTTTCAGGGCGGCCACCAGACCATAGAGGCGGTGGGCGCCGCCGCAGGCGCTCGAGACGATGTCGGCGTCGGCTTCCATCTCCACGACACGCTCGGTGCTCCACTTCGAGCCGTCACTGGCCGTCCAGGTCGCATCGGGCGGCAGGTAGGCGGAGAGTGCCATCAGTGTCCAGGTCGCCTCCTGGCCGGGACGGATGTCGGCCTGCGCCTGCGTGAGCAGATCGTTCACCGTGAACGTCTTCTTTCCGACCACGAGCTTCGTGTCGCGGGGAATTCCGTGCCGTCCGCACTGCGACAGGTAGCCGAGCCATTGATCGGGATGGCCCTGGCCCGTGTTGCTGCCCTCCTCCAGCAGAGCGATGACGCCCTGTGATCCCGTCCGGATGTTCCAGCCGGTGAGCCGGCCGCCGTCGAGCAGGTAGTCGAGCGCGGCCGAATCGGTGCCGTCGTGCTGGAGCGGGAAGTCTCGGCCAAATGCCAGGATGCCGTGCACCACCTGCCAGGCACCGTGCACCGACGCATCCAGCCGGCGGTTGTCGCGGGCGTGGGCCAATGCCGCGTCGATTCGCTCGCAAAGCGCTCGCCGGTTGATTGGGGTGGCCGTGGCACCGCCAGCGTCGGCCCTGCCGCCCGCCGTGGCGCCGGTGGTCGGCTGCCCGCAGCCTGTCAGCAGGCCGATCAGCAGTCCGGCCGTGGCCAGAGACCAGGAAAATCCCCTGTCCAATCGGCTGCGAACAGGAGGTCGGGCAACTGCGTAGAAGGATGCCATGGACAATACAGAAGGTGTGGCGAGGGGGAGGGGAGTGCCGGTCACTGACCGGCCCTGCTGCTAGAATACTTTCGGGTTCGACGTTCCGGGGCCATCGCCCCGCTTTTGAGGAGCTGCCGAGAAAACATGCCGTTTTTCTACTTTGATCCGATGTACATGCTCGCGATCGCCCCGGCCATGCTGCTGGCGATGTGGGCCCAGTGGCGGGTGCAGTCGTCTTTTGCGGCGGCCTCCCATGAGCCGGCGCCGCTCACCGGCGCGGCTGCGGCCAGGCACATCCTCGACTCGGCTGGTGCTACCGATGTGGAGATCGAGTCGGTGCCGGGGCAGCTCACCGACCACTATGACCCGCAGACGAAGGTGCTTCGCCTCTCGCAAAACGTCTATGGCAGCCGGTCGTTGGCGGCTGTCGGCATCGCCGCCCACGAGGCGGGCCACGCGCTGCAGGACCACCAAGGCTATTCGATGATGACGATCCGCAACGCCGCCGTCGGCGTGGCGAACTTCGGCAGCGGCTTCGGGCTGATGGTGTTCATGATCGGTCTGGCGATGGCTCTCAAGCCGGTGGCCTGGCTGGGGATCGCGCTCTTCGGGGCGACGGTCTTCTTCCAGCTGGTAAACCTTCCCGTCGAGATCGACGCGAGCAACCGGGCGAAGGCGCAGCTCGTGGGCCTCGGCATCGTGCCGGCCGGGTCGATGTCGTCGGTGAACAGCGTGCTCAACGCGGCGGCCTGGACCTATGTCGCCGGCACGCTCCAGAGCGTGCTCACGCTGCTCTATTACGCGAGCTACCTCACTGGCGGCAGCAGCAGCGATTCCGACCGGTGAAGTTTCCCAGGGCAACCGGTTTCCGCCGCTGACCAAGTATCCCCCGGCTCGCGCCGGGGGCTTGTATGGAAGCGTGATCCCCCGGCTCGCGCCGGGGGCTTGTATGGGATCGGACGCACGAGCAACGCGATCCCCCGGCTCACGCCGGGGGCTTGTATGGGACTCGCGTCATCTGTGCATACAAGCCCTGAGCGTGAGCGACGGGATCGCGGGACGCTACTGATTGAGTGAATACAGCAGCACGTTGAGGGCGATCTTTTCGGCGTCGTCCCGGCTGTAGCCGGTGCACTCGAGCGAGTTCTGCTTTTCGAGCGCGCAGGAGAGATCGTAGGGGGAGAAGATCACCGCCCACCGATCCCCCATCCGCACACCCTCGAGCTTCGGCGGCACCTGCCGCTTCCGCACGTTCATCGGGCCATCGCCGCC
>CANHYS010000257.1 GCA_947464585.1 Planctomycetaceae bacterium
CGGCGATTCCGGATCGGTCTGCTCGAAGTCCTCGGCGAGGAGCTCCATGTTGAGACGGATCGTGGAGAGCGGGTTGCGGATCTCGTGGGCAAGAGCGCCCACGAGAGCCGCAAATTCCGCATAGGTTTCCGCCCGCGAGCGGTTTGAATCGTCGGCGGACGGCATGGCCCCTTCCAGGAAATTTTAGGACGCCACGAAGTTATCTGAACCGATCGGGAGCTCCGAACCAGCCACCGCCTACGGGTTGCCCGCCGGCTTGCCGGCCTCTGCCTGCTCACGCATGGCAGCCTTGCGGCTCAACTTGACGCGATCCTGGTCGTCGACGGCGATCACCTTCACCCGCATGATGTCGCCCACGCGGCACACATCCGCGACGCTTGCAACATACTCCTCGGACAGCTCGCTGACGTGGCAGAGACCGTCCTTGCCGGGAACGAGTTCCACGAACGCACCAAAATCCTTGACGCTCGTCACGCGGCCCTCGTAGATCCGTCCGATCTGGATCGACGCGGTCAGCGCCTCGATCTTCGCCATAGCCGCCATCGCGCCCTCGGCGTCGTGGCTGGCCACCGTCACGGTGCCGTCGTCCTCGACCTCGATGCTGGCTCCCGACGATTCCTGGATGGCCCGGATCGTCTTGCCACCCGGACCGATGAGCAGGCCGATCTTCTCGGGATCGATCCGCGTGCGCAGCAGACGCGGCGCCCACGGGGAAATCTCTTCGCGCGGCCGACGGATTGCGGAGAGCATGTTCCGCAGGATTTCCAGCCTGGCCTCGCGAGACTGCCGCAGCGTGGCCTCGATGATGGCCGGCGAGATGCCGTCGATCTTGAGGTCGAGTTGGATGCCGGTGATGCCCTGGTGGGAGCCGGCGATCTTGAAGTCCATGTCGCCGTAGTGATCCTCGTCACCGATGATGTCGGTGAGCAGCACCCACTTCTGTTCAGACTGCTTGACGAGGCCAACCGAAATGCCCGCCACGGGATTCGCGATCGGCACGCCTGCCGCCATCAGACCCAGCGTGGCACCGCAGACCGACGCCATCGAACTCGAACCATTCGACTCGAGGATGTCGGAGATCACGCGGATGGTGTAGGGGAAGACGTCGGGATCCGGCAGCACCGGCTTGACGCTTCGTTCTGCCAGGGCGCCGTGGCCGATCTCACGCCGACCAGGGCCGCGAATCGGCCGCACTTCGCCGACCGAGTAGGACGGGAAGTAGTAGTCCAGCATGAACTTCTTCGAATACTCGTCGACGAGGCCGTCCACCCGCTGCTCATCCTTGCCGGTGCCGAGCGTGATGGTGATGAGGGCCTGAGTCTCGCCACGCTGGAAGAGCGACGAGCCGTGCACCCGCGGCAGGAGGTCGACATCACAATGGATCGGACGGAGCGACGTGTAGTCGCGGCCGTCCGGCCGCTTGCCGTCGAGGATATTCTCACGAACGGCCTGCTCCTCAAGGGCATGCCAGACGTGGGCGAAGTCGGCGTCGCTGAAGCCGCCCGCGTCGCCAGCCTTCGCCGTCGCAGCCGGCTCAGACGGGGCGATCTCGGCCTTGGCCCGCTCCCGCAGGGCTTTGACGGCCTGTCCACGCTCCTGCTTGCCAGCGATGGCCTTGGCACCCCTGAGCTCCGCGAGGTAGCCGCGGGTCAGGCGGTCACGCAGGCCGGAGTAGTCGGCCAGCACATATTCCTTCTTGGGCTTGCCCGCCTTGCGGACGAGTTCTTCCTGCATCTCGCAGATCGTGCGGATGTGGCGATGGGCCTCTTCGAGCGCCTGCAGCATGCGGTCCTCGGGCATCTCACGGGCAAAGCCCTCGATCATGAGCACGGCCGTGGGGCTGCCGGAAACGACGAGATCGAGGTCGCTCTCCTCGAGCTGGTCCTGCGTGGGGAACGGAATGAACTGGCCATCCACCTGCGCGATCCGCACGCTGCCCAGCGGGCCGCGGAAGGGAAGGGGCGAGACGCACAACGCCGCCGACGCGCCCACCATGCCGAGGATATCGGGGTCGTTTTGGCGGTCGCTGGCGAGCACCTGCGCCTGAACCTGCACTTCGTCGAAAAAACCCTCGGGGAACAGCGGGCGAATGGGCCTGTCCATGAGGCGACTGGTGAGCGTCTCCTTCATCGTGGGACGGCCCTCACGCTTGAGAAAGCCCCCGGGAAACTTGCCGGCGGCGGCCACGCGCTCGCGGTAGTCGCAGGTCAGCGGAAAGAAGTCGATGCCGGGCCGGGGCGCACCGGTGGCAGCCGCCACGAGCACCCTCGTATCGCCATAGCCGACGAGCACGCTGCCCGCGGCCTGCTTTGCCAGAAAACCCGTCTCGATAAAGAGAACCTGCTCACCGATCTGCCGTTCAACGCGTTGCTTCATGATTGCTTCCTTTTTTCTCTTCCCTTTGGTCTTGTCTTCAGTTGGTCTTGTCTTCAGCTGGTCTTGGCTCAGGCGGCGGCCGGGAACGCTCCCGGGAGAACGGCCCGCGAAAGGGGCCAGAACTTCAAAAATCGCAGCTTGAGGTTTTGGATTGATGACGGACGGACACGCCACCAGACACCCATCCAGATCGCACCGAGCCACGTTGGCTCAATACGATCACCCGGACAAGGAATAGCCTGGGAGCGAACCTCATCAATCAATGCCACGCGCCGACGGGCGACAGGCAGAACGCCTACTTGCGAATCTCCAACCGCCGAATGACGTCGAGATACCGCTGCGGAGCGACTCGCTTGAGGTAATCAAGAAGTTGGCGTCGACGGCTCACCATCATGAGCAACCCGCGGCGACTGGCGAAATCCTTGGAATGCTTCTTGAAGTGATCCGTGAGATGCGAAATACGCCCCGTCAAAAGGGCGATCTGAATCTCGGCTGATCCGGTGTCGGCAGTCCCTCGCCGATAGGCACCAATCAGTTCGTTTTTGCGTTCTTTTGTAAGCGTCATCGAGCCTAAATCCACCCGTCCACGGGCGGCATTGATTGTTGAAATGAGGTTTGGTTACGCGAAGTGTATCGAGGCTCGTGGAGATTGCAACAGCAGCCGCCAAATCCACTCCCAACAGTGGTCAATTCGCCGCCTTTTCGCGGCTGTTTTTCCCGTAGGGGGTATGCACCACGTTCCAGGCCAGCCCCAGCTTCTCGAGCGTGAGGATGCCCAGGTATGTGGGATCGAACTCCCACCAGCGGTGTCCATGCCTCGCCATCCGCTGATAGGCGTGGTGGTTGTTGTGCCAGCCCTCACCGAAGGCCAGCAGCCCCACCCACCACAGATTGCGGGAATCGTCGGTCGTCTCGTAGTTGCGGTATCCCCACATATGGCTCGCCGAGTTCACCAGCCATGTGACGTGGAACACGATCACCATCCGCAGGGCGAGCCCCCAGACCAGCCACGAGATGCCGAGCTGCGGCCCACCCAGCCACCAGCCTCCAGCCAGCAACGCCGACCCGATGAGGAAATGCCACAACAGAAACGTGTTTTGCAGGAAATGCAGGCCAGGTTCGCGATCCAGATCCGGCGCCCAACGACTGATGTGGGCCGCCAGTTCTGCCGGAGTGCGATTCGGAAACATCCACAGGATGTGGGACCACATGCCGCCATCACGCGGCGTGTGGGGATCGCCATCCTGGTCGCTGAACGCATGATGCTTGCGATGATTCGCCACCCAAAGGAGCGCCGAACCCTCGCCCGACACGCCACCCAGCCATGCAAAAAACATCCGGACGGGCTGCGAAGTGGCAAAGCTGCCATGCGTGAGCAGCCGGTGGTAGCCCATGCAGACACCAAAACTCCCTGTCACGTAATACAGCGCCAGGCAGATCGCCAAGCCCGACCACGAGAAGTAGAACGGTGCTGTCAGAGCCGCCAGATGCACGCCCACGATCCAGATCAACACGGGCCAATCGAGCCCGCTCACAGCACCGACGCCATCCTGCCGCGGCTCCACGGCGAGATCGTGCGAGCCCGTCTCGTCACACTCCCTGGGGTCGTACACGGCAGACCGCCCAAGCTCGTCAGACCGTGCCTCAGCCGCAGCTGTCGCATCGAGATCTGGCTGGGAGATGCCATGATGTTCAGCCCGTTGGGCTGCTTTGTGGTGAAGGCTCTTCCGGTGGCGAGTGGGAGTTGAGGGCATCATCGTTTCCTTTCGCGAGGCCGCACGATCGTCCTGACGTGACCGCCCGATCCGGCCCGCCTCTGTCATGCGAGAAGTCGCATGCGGAAGACGAGTTGCGTTCGCGGCGGATCGCGGGGGCCAGCACTCCGCTGGCGAGCAATACTGTGACGTATTTCGTCAGACTTGCCAGTCTCTCCGGTCAGTCCAGCGTCCGCTCAGTGTCAAAACTGGGTCAAAATCCCCTGCGTTGCGACGGTCGCCCAGCTTGAACCGGCGGACTGCCGGAAAAATCGCCGGCGCCGCCTGCCTCCCCCGGGCCGACCGGGGCGTCGATGGTGAAGAACTGGAGAAGCCAAGCCGTGGTCTTGGACGCCGGAACGGCCACGGTGCCTGGGGGCGAAAGGAGCCAGGCCATCCGGTCGAGCGGCGCCGGCGTCAGCGGCTCATCAAGGATCGAAAGCCCTTGGATCCTGGCCAGAGAGCCTGTCCGGCCCGGCGCGGCACGCAGATCAATCCCGGCGGAGTCGATCCGCAGGACCGCCGCCACATCGTCAAAGCTCCTCACTTCTTCTCGGGCCAGCGAGCGGTAGGCCGGCCCCGGACGACAGCCGAGCACCGA
>CANHYS010000258.1 GCA_947464585.1 Planctomycetaceae bacterium
ACGAGCCTGCTCCTGCAGACTCGTGACGACTTCCGTTTCATCATTCCCTACGTTGAATTCGCCCGCGACGTGAAGGGGCTGCGGCCCAACGTGCTCGACGCGAGCACGATCATCGACGGCCGAATCGCCGACCTCGCCGAATCGGGACTCTTCCAGAGCCGGTTCGTCGTGCCGTCGTTCGTCGTGGATGAACTGCAGGAGGGGGCGGAATCCGCTGACAAGTTCCGCCGGATTCGCGGCAGACGAGGGCTCGACATACTGGCCCGCCTCCGCTCGGGAAAGGCGATCGAGTTGGAGGTGACGCCCCCGCACAACGACGACGATGTCGACGCGACCACCGAATCGCGGGTGGTGGGCATGGCCGCCGATCTCGCCGGACGGATCGTGACAGCCGACCCCAACGTCATGAAGATCGCGGGGGTGCGGAGCGTGCAGGCGATCAATGTCAACGATCTGGCGCTCGCCCTGCGGCCGGTGTTCGTGCCGGGCGATCTGCTCGACGTGCGTCTGGTCAAGCCTGGTGAGGAACCCGGTCAGGGCGTGGGCTATCTCGAAGACGGCACGATGGTGGTGGTGGAGCAGGGCCGCGACCAGATCGGCCGCACGATCCACGTGAGCGTGACGAGCACCCTGCAGACCACCGCCGGCCGGCTCGTGTTCGCCCGGCCCGAGATGGGCCGCGGGTGAACTGATTCATCCCCCGGCTCACGCCGGGGGCTTGTATCGGGCCAGCCGCTCACGCCGGGGGCTTGTATCGCGCCCATATCCAAGCCCTGAGCGCAAGCGACGGGATCTTGCCTCACGCCGGGGGCTTGTATCATGCCCGCATCCAAGCCCTGAGCGCAAGCGACGGGATCTTGCCTCACGCCGGGGGCTTTTACTTCGCCAGGCGGTTGAGCGTGTACCAGCCGGTGTCGTGCAGGAGCGGCAGGCCGGCTGTGTTGCGAACCCCGGCCACCTTGAGTTCGTGGATCACGCCTTCGCGGAGGTTGCCCAGCGTGAGCCGCACCCGTCTGCCATCGGCGGTCGGCTCCGCCTTCTCGACGGCACATGGTTCCTCGTCGACGACAGGGCTGCCGTAGCTCGACTGGTAGATGTAGGTGAATCCCTTGGCCGCGTAGCTCGCCGGGTCGGCCGCCGTCTGCGGATCGACCGGCTCCGTGAACTCCAGTTCGAACCCGCCCGGCACGGCCCGCATCGCGAGGATCTCGAACGGCGTCTTCCCGGTCCATGTCATGCGTTCGAGCGCGAAGTCGCCCGCGCCACGTGAGCCCCAGCCGCGGTTCGTGCCCCCGACGTAGAGCGAGCCATCGGGAGCGAACTGCAGCGCCAGCGATCCGCTCCTGAAGCCCTCGCGAAACCGAAAGCAAGCGCCCTGCATCACTCCGTCGCTCGTCTCGAGGAAGCACCGCATGACGATCGAATGGGACTGATCGGTCACAAACACCTGCCTGGTGAACGGTCCGAATTTTCCGGCCGAGATATCGCAGGCCACGCCGCCGGCGCTCTTGCCCATCGTGTCGTAGGGCAACACCACGGCGGGAGGCCGTAGCCGTGGAATCCGCTGCACCTCCGTGGCCCAGCGACTGCCGCTCTTCGGCTCTTCGGGCTTTTCGAGTTCGGGAGCGAGTTCGTACCACTTGAACCCGCCGGGGTGGCCGACGAAGTCGCCTGGCACGAGATGCTTGAGCGAGCATGCGCCGTTCCACGGCCCCTGGTTGTCGGTGTAGAGCACGTTTCCATCGCCGTCGAAGCCGATGCCGCCGGGCGACCGGACGCCGGAGGTCGTGGGGATCATGCGGCCGTCGGGCGTGACGCGGACGGCCCAGCCACGAAAGGGCACCTTGCTGTCGTAGCTGCCTGTCAGGCAGAGAACGATCCACAGGTTGCCTTCGCGATCGAACTTCGAGCCAAAGGCATACTCGTGGTAGTCGCCCGACACGCCCCAGCCGTCGCTCACGGTCTCGTAGTCGTCGGCCACGCCGTCGCCGGTGGTGTCGCGGAGCCGGCTCACCTCCGGCCGCTGCGTCACGTAGAGCCAGCCGTCCCGCCAGGCGAGGCCGAGCACCTCATGCAGGCCGTGGGCAAACCGCTGCCAACGCGGTTTCCCGGCGGCGGGATCGCTCGTGATCCAGATTTCGCCGCGGCGGCTGGCGACGGCGAGCCTGCCGTCGGGAATCCATTCGAGCGCCCCCACCTCCAGGTATGCATCCGCGGGGATCTCGACCGGGTCGATCGCGTAGAAATCCTTCTCCTGTGGCTTGGCCGACGGCTCGGCGGCGGCTGCCACGGCAGCCCACACGAGCCCAATGCACAGGCCCGCAAGCATCGATCGCACCATGAATCTCACCATGACAGGTCCTCCACGAATTCGGCCGCATCCCCTGGGTTCCACACGATCGGCCGGCGAACCTCCGTTTTGCCATCAGCGGTGCGGCTCGCTGCCGGTCCGACGCCCACGCCGCTCATCCGCACCCGCCACGTGTCGTCGATCCGCAGCCAGCCGCTGTCGCCCTCGTCAACTTTGCTCGCGACCGCCACACGAAAAAACGCCTCGCCGGCGGACGGCCGACCGGCCAGTCGGATCGTGCGGCGCACCATCGTCTTCCCGCCCTCGACGACCGGCTCGATCTTCTCGCTGATGCGCATGCCGCCATTCGACCAGTTGAAGGTGGGCCGCCCCTGCGCATCGAGCGAGTATCCGCGAAACCGCACGCCATCACCCTGTCCACCGGCAGGCTGATCAGGCTTCGCCACCGGCCAGGGCAACTCAGGGCTGGCCAGCACGGCGATCGATGGTGCCGCATCGGGCATGAACACGCCGTCGCCGAGCGGCGACTGGAATCCCTGTCCACGGCCGGTCCAGTGCTTGCCCGCGTCGATGAACGCACCCCGCCACACGAGCGCCAGCCGCATCTGGTCGGCATCCCAGGCCACGTGCACTTTGTCGGGAAAGCCCACGGCGATCGCCCGAGGCCCGGCCCCTTCGATGAAGTTGCGATAGACGATGGTTTGATCCGTCGGCACGAGTTCGATCGGGTGGGCGCTGGCCCCGATGGGAGGCCGCGGCTTCGCGCCGGCGAGATACCGCCACACTCCCTCGATCTGACCGGCCGCGGTGCCATCGAGCACATCGGGATAAAACGTCTTTCCCTCCGGCCATGCGGCCGGCATCCGCGTGCCCGGCCGAAACTGCTGCGGATTGGCCACGTAGGCGAGGAACCACTCGTGCCGCAGCCGCTTGGGCATCCGCACCAGGTCGATCACGCCGAGGCTCTGCCCCTTGTCGCCCCCGAATGAATGACACTTGATGCATCCAAGCGACTTCGATCCCACGAGCCCCCTTCCCTGCTCTTCGATCTCCGACTCGGAGTGGCCGGCGAGTGCGGGCACGGGTACCGGCGTCTTCACATCCTCCGCGAGGAGTTTTGCGAGCGGCTCGGCCACTTTCGCATGCCACTTCGGCATCAGCGTGTGCATGTAGGCACCACGATCCTTGCCCCCTTCGACAAGCACCTCGCGAAGAAACCCATCGGTGAGCTTGTCGCCGACGCCGGTGAGCGTCGGTGGAAGGCGGCCCTCGTCGCCAAGTTCCTGCACGGCGCTGGTGAAGAGAGCGTCGCGGGCGGCGTCCTTGAGGACCGGCTCGCCATCGTCGTCGGTGGTGGCGACCGCCGGAATGATTCCACCGCGGCCGTCGCGGTTGTGGCAGGCGTAGCAATTGAGGGAAGTGAGCATGCGGTCGATGGCCCGCTCACGTTCCGGCAGAGCAGCGGCCTCCGGCGACGTGAGCCACCGGATCGCCGCCATGACCGCGGCCCGCTGGGTGTCGTCGAGCGCATAGTGCGGCGATCCCTTCCGCGCAGCCGCGGCAAGGCAGCCACTATCCATCGTCATGAGTTCCGCAAGCGGCTTCGGCTGCGCAGCCGGCTCGATCCGTTTGCCGTCGCCCCCTTTGAGGTCATGGCAACTGGCACAGCCCACGGCGGCAAACGCCGCCCGCCCCTCCTCGACGAGTGTCGGATCGGCTTTGAATGCCGTCGTCGGCGCAACCACCGATGCCGTTGCCTCGCCAAGCAGGCTGGCGACGACGTGCCGGCGGTCCTGATCCTTGAGCGGCAGGGCCGGCATGCGGCTGGATGGGCGGCTCTGCAACGGATCTTTCAAAAACGCGTCGAGCGCCCGCGGCGACCATTTTTTGTCGAGATCGACCAGCGGCATCTGGTCGGGCAGGCGCGTCGCATCGTTCGTACGGGAGCCATGGCAGACGGCGCAGCCCGCCCGTTCGTAAATCTTCAGCCCTTCCGCGGCATTCGCCTTCGCCACCTCTGCGAACGGGTCGTTGTCGAAGGCTGCAGTCGCGGCAAGAAAGTGGGCAATCGCCGTGGCGGTGAGATCGCGTTCGGTGTCCTGCAGGCCCGCAAGCGCATGCGGCATCGTTGTGCCAGGCTTCACGGCCTGGGGCTGCTTCAGATAGTCGACGAGCCATTCCGGCCTGAGCCGCTCGCCGACCTTGTCGAGCAAAGGACCCTGCTTGGGCATCAGCTGCGCGGCCTGCTCCTTGCCGGCGGCGTGGCAGTTCACGCAACCGAGTTCACCGAGCAGCAGGAGCCCGCTCTCGATGGCTGCCGCGGCATCGCTCACCGACCGGCCATACCGTTCGAAACCTGGCACGATCGGTACGGCAGCCCTCACGCTCCGCGGCACACAGAGAGCCAGCAACACGGC
>CANHYS010000259.1 GCA_947464585.1 Planctomycetaceae bacterium
CATGGCAGCGGATCGGACGAAAGCACGTTTGCCTTGGCGGCAGCCAGGGACATGTATCCGCCCGCAACCACGGTCGGAGGCGGTACATCCGTGCCGCTCTACCAACTTCCACGCGGCATGGGGACAGGTCCTGCCGAGGTATCCATTGATCGGAGTCTGCTGTTCGGCGGCAGTCCGTCTACCAACCAGCAACGGGTCGCCAACGCCACGCTAGCGCTCTCTGGAACGTCGGCGGTCACGGCCACACAACAGGACGCTGCCACGAACCGCTACATTCCGCGAATCAAGAATGTTGAAGGTCGGTTTGGAGACAAAGCCTACGGCGGATCCGTCAGTCCGACGACGTCCGCGAAACCGGGCGTCAGCGGCATGAACGATCTACTCAGCGTCGAACTTGATCGGTGGCGTTGCTCACTCACTGTCTCAAATACTGCAGGAAGTTACTTCACGAGCCCAGGTCGTTATGGATCGCCGCCTGATCTGAAAGGCCTGCTCAAGGTCTGGGTCGACAATGCGGGGCAACCCGTCTACTACCGTCCCTTCTGGGTCGGCGATCCCGCCTCCGTCGCCGTGGCCGCAAACCTTGGCAACGAGGCCGTAGACGATCCCTACGAGGTCAACCTTACTCGAACGGCTATTCGCGGCGGTGTCAGGAACCCAGCGTCGGGTGCGGTAGAACCAGCCGACAGCCTCTTTAACCCTTCGGAATTGGAGGGGCTTCTACGTTTCGGCGACCCAGACACGATGAAGCTTCCGCGGCGGCTCGTCGCGTTATCTGGACCCGGCGCCTCTCGTAACCGCCTCGCCGTCACGACGGAGAGTTGGGACACGCCCGCCATTACGGGCGATGCCTGGCAACAGGTGATCAACACGCCGTTTAGCGTGTTTCTAAATACAGCCGGCACCGCCTCTCCCAGGCGGCCACAGGATCTCTTTTCGCCAGAGACGCTTCAGGGGCACCGGCTCGATCTGAACCGGCCGTTCCACGACGTCCCAAACTACGACGAGCCCAACGATGCTACCGGAACGGCGCGGCGGCAGGCGTTTGCCCGCCAATTCTACTGTCTGCTCGTTGCAATCGCCACGAAGAACGGGACCACGGTGAATGCCAAGATCGCCGAGCAAATCGCTCAGTACGCGATCAACGTCGTTGACTTCCGTGACGCCGATTCGGTGATGACGCAGTTCAAGTACGACCCCAACTTTGGCCCCACCAACACCGCTTGGACCCCGGGCGGCAACGACTATGTGTGGGGATGCGAACGACCAGAGGTCCTCATTACGGAAACCTGGGCCTGGCACAATCGGCGGACCGACGATCTAAACACGACCGGACAGGTCGTCGACTCACCGACCGCAACGGCCGACGACGACTTCGACCAGCAGCGTCGTCCGCAGGGCGCATTTTTTGTCGAACTGTTTAGCCCGTGGTCTTCGACAGCTTCCCGATACGATCCAACCACGGTCAAACCCGTCGATATGACCGACTGGAAGAAGCCCTCCGAAAGCATGCGGGCGGAGCCGCTACCAGTGGAATTCGCGTCCGACGAAGACGCGAACGGCAATGGCACGCTGGACAGCGGCGAGGACATCAACGGCAACGGCCAGCTTGATATGCGGACTTGGCATGATTCATCGATCAATTTGAGTGGTACTGCACCGTCAGGCTCTCCAATCTGGCGGCTCGTGACCGTCCGTGGGACCGCCGCATTCGGCACCGATCCCGTCGTTCCAGCTGCCTCGAATTCGACGCTCTCCATCCTCGATCCGGCCCGCCCGTCGTCCACGGCGACCATCGACCGAGCGTTCTACTTTGTCCAGCCGAGTACCGCCATTCAAAACTCGACCGGCAACAACTCTGCCTTTTGGCAGTCGACTGCCGGAGGAAAATGTCCGAATGCCAAGACATATGTCGTCGTCGGCACCGACGCCCCCTTCAATCCACTGACATCGGGAACCGCGGCCGCGGATGTTCGTATCTTGACCGGCGCCAACGGCCAGCCCGCGACGATCACGGAGCCACTTGCTGCGACTGACCCGTACGACGTGTTGATCCAGGCGGCATCACCCGGAAATGCTTTCACGGCGCCGACCGCCGCGAATTCAAACATCGGATCTTGGGCATCCCCGGTCGACCAGCCGCTCGACGCCGACACATCTCCGCCGGCGGGTATCACGAGCGCTCCATTTCTTTCGAGCGGTAACCCTCAGCTGATGATCAACGGCACCCACGACAATTTTGCCGTGGTCCATCTCCAACGGCTCGCCAACCCCGCTTTGGCCTGGAACGCCACTGCAAATCCCTATCTGACGATCGACTCGATGACGGTCGATCTGACAGTGGTGAACACAACCACTCCCGCCGGCGGAGCAGCAGGGGTTAACTACGACGAGCCCGGCACGACTGGCGCGACTCCGCTCAGCTATCTTGCCACGCAAAAGGGGTACGGCAGCACCGCCGCAACACAGCCAGTGTCGACTGAACGCGGCGGCAAGCTGTCGCAAATCGGGGGCGGGCCCGTCAAGCCTGCGCACGACATCTGGTCCGCGGTTGTCGAGGCTTCAAGCACACCAATCGCCGTGGATGATGCTGATTCATTCCGTACCGCATCCGTATCGGCACGCGCTGCAACTCAACCAACACCCGGCACGCCAAAGGGCACGCTCAATGCTGTTACCGTAACGTTCCCAACCACCGCGCACACGCTGCAAAAAACCCCTGAGCGATTCTACGACGCAGCAAACAGCAAAACCTATCCGTTCGCCTGGCTCTTTTGGCCGAATCGCCCTTATGTTTCGGCCACGGAGTTGGCACTCGTGCCGGCAGCGTCGCCCTTCACGCTGCTCCGCTGGCACACGCTCGGCCAAGGCAACCCGCGGCCCTTCGCTCAGCTCCCTGGCTTCTTCGAAACCGCCACACCGGTTTCACCGTGGAATGCCGTCAGCGGCCGAACCGCGGGCTCCACGGATCGCAGCCTTTGGCACTTTGTCCATGTGCCCACGCCGTTTCCAGGTCTCTATACGACCGTATCCAAGACCACCGCGGCAGCCGTGAATGCCGCCTCCCTCACCGAACTCGGGTTCGACATCTTTCCGATTCGCCACCTATCGAGCTTTCGCGAACCGGGTCGGATCAACGTCAACACCATCGTTGATCAGCGGGTGTGGCGGGGAATGTTTGGGGCGGTCACCGATCGCAACGACAAGCCCGATCCCACAACAGCCGAACCCGCCTGCGAGAAACTGCCCGGCTGGAGACCGACTCTTTTCCTAACGACATCCGGAACGGGGGGCACTCCATGCACGAGTCAACTGGCCTTCATGCAACTGCTGCCGAAGCCGGGCGAGAATTCGTCTCCTGCAAATACAAGGGCCGGTGGCTTCCTCGATGACCACCTCAATGAGGATCGCAACGGTAATGGAACGCTCGATCCCGACGAAGATACCAACGGCAATGGTGCCCTCGATACGGGCGAGGATTCCAACAGCAACGGTGTCCTTGACAAGGGCGAGGATGACAACGGCAATGGCATCATCGACCGCAACGACTACCGAGACACCGGCCGCCATGCGTTTTTCCGCTACCAGACGATGAACCGGCTCAGCAACAGCGTCACAACTCGTTCCAACGTCTTCGCGGTGTGGGTGACGATCGGTTATTTCGACGCAAATGCGCCGACGGCAGAGGTCGAACCGGTCAAGCGCCATCGAGCCTTCTACATCTTCGACCGCTCAATACCCGTCGGCTATGAACCTGGGAAGAACCACAACGTGCTCGACGCGGTCCTCCTGCGGAGGATCATCCAATGAGCCGCGTTACTCGGTCAGGCATGACACTCGTTGAAATGCTCGTGGCGACGACCATGACGCTCATCATCATGGGCGTCGTTGCCCAGCTGTTCGGCTTTCTGGCCCTCACGCTCAGTCGCAGCCGTGATACGATCGCGATGTCGTCAGATGCTCGATCTGTCGCCAACCTTCTCCGTCGCGACCTTTCCGGACTCACAGTCAAGACAGTCCCGCCGACTCCTGCGGATAGCGACAGCGGCTATTTGGAGATCATCGAGGGATCGGCAACCGATAAATCAGCGGGTTTTAGCCAACTGACCGGCGACTGCGACGACGTGCTGATGCTCACGACCCGCAGCCTCGACCAGCCATTCGTCGGACAATTTGGCTCGTCTGGCTCGATCGAATCGCCGGTGGCAGAGGTCGCGTGGTATTGCCGGCAGTCGCCGGCTGCTTACCAAACACAAGCCGCCGGCTCGACTCTCTACACGCTGTATCGCCGCCAGTTATTGGTGATGGACTACGTCGGGCAAACTCCGTTCGAGGCATCGGGCGACAATAGCTTCTCTGGCTCCTTACCAAACACGAACTATGACCTGTCGCTTCGTGCAGATGGTTCACTCCTGCGGCCGAACTCCCTGAGTGACTTGACCCGCCGCGAGTGGCGTTTCATGCACAACCTATCGGGCATCACTTCAGTGGCAGCCTTTCCCTATAACGCCACAGTGAACAACCTAATAACATACGGCCAACTCACGGGCGCTCGGCAAGGCGAGGACATCGTCCTCACAAATGTGCTGGCGTTCGACATCCGCGTCTTCGACCCGCAGGCGCCGCTGAATGACACAGGTGTCACTGCCGTCGATCCCGGTGATCCCGGTTATTCCA
>CANHYS010000260.1 GCA_947464585.1 Planctomycetaceae bacterium
CTCTGGCATGGGCTCTGGTAATCGGCTGCTCCGCGAAACCAACCGGCATGCCAGACGTCGCTCCCGTCACGGGCACCGTCACACTCAACGGTGAGCCACTCGCAAGGGCTTCGGTCGTCTTCCAGTCGGAGAGCGGCCACTCTGCAATGGGCACTACCGATTCCACTGGCAGTTATCAGCTCACTGCCCCCGGCAATCAAAAGGGTGCCGTGATCGGCCTCAACAAAGTCAAAATCAATTCGCAACTCGACGCCCCGCCGGGCCCAAACTGGAAAGACCCGATTCCGGCCCGCTACAACTCCGCCTCGGAGCTTTCCGCCCAGGTCAACCCGGGCACGAACTCATTCGATTTTGCACTCGAGAAGAAGTGAACGATTGCTCCTCCATCGTTAGCCAGTTTGGTCAGCCATTTTCGTCATTCAATCTGTTATTGCCTGTTATTGCCAAAGAGTGCGTCATTCTTCACCCCAATCCCAGAAAGGTGTGTGGGCCATGCAACAATCCCGTGATACCACTGATCGAACGCGGAAAGGATTCACGCTCGTCGAGCTGCTCGTCGTGATCGCGATCATCGGCACACTCGTCGGCCTGCTACTTCCGGCCGTTCAGAGTGCTCGCGAATCTGCCCGGCGCTCCGCGTGTGTAAATAATATCAAGCAGATCTGCCTTGCGCTCCACAACTACCGCGATGCCAACAAGGCGTTGCCGCCGTCATACTACGACAACGTCCCCCAGACGAATTCGTCGGTTGCCGACGCCGACAATGTGGTGATGGCCTGGTCGGCGATGATTTTACCTTTCGCCGAGGAAGGCAGTCTTTACGATCGGTTCCTCCAGGCGACATCGAACCTGACGCTGAATTTTCAAAACACGTCCGCGGCTGCCGCCTTGGCCCGAAACAATGTCCAAACATACCTCTGCCCATCGAATTCGAACGAGCTTGGGAGCCGTGGAGGCTTTGGCCGGACGAATTACGGCCCGAACTGCGGATTCGCGCCCTGGCAGAACCCACTGCATGCGGTTCCGCCTTGGGACAACGGGGGCGTCTTTAACGTGGACAACAAGCGGGCCTCCCGCGACTTTAAAACCATCACGGACGGCCTCAGCAAGACGTTCATGGTGATGGAACGTTCCAGTACCAAAGATATCAACTCAAACTGCGGAGGAGCGCCCTGTAATTTCCGCGGGGGCATCTGGGCAGGCCCCATGATCACTGGCCAGGGGGTCTGGAACTCCGGCGTGAATCCGGGTGATGTGGAAACGTTTGTTGGCGGTGACACAGTCTTGATCAACCGTTCGCGTGTCGACTGGGGTGCAGACTGGACGGTGGGCAGCCCCCATCGTCCGGGCGGCATGCAGGCCGGCATGGCGGACGGATCCGTCCGGTGGGTTGCGGACACCACCACCGATCTCATGCTCGAGCGACTCAGGAACGCCCGGGATAATCAGGTATTCAATGACGAGCCCTGAGAATCGCTCGGGGCACGTCAACGCAGAGCGTCTTCTTTTTTCGGATCAGCGCTTTCCAGACCGGCGTTTTTGGGATCGCTGTGTTTGGGATCGGTGTTTTCGGGATGGGCTTTCTCGGCATCGACGCGTTTCGTGTCTATGAGATGCTCGAGAAAGTCGCTCGCCCTGCCGAATCCTGGTCGCTGGGTCAGTGCGTCGCGGAAGACCGAGGCGGCTTCTTTGCTTCGGCCGAGGTGGTAGAGCATCTCGCCCCGATGAAACACCGCAGACGTATTCGAGGGATCGAGTTCGACCGCCTTCACAAACCGCGGCAACGCCCCGGCGATGTCGTTGCGGCGATACATGGCGATCCCGTCGAGTAACTCAGCCTGCGAGAGGTGCTGATTTCGGCACGCCACATCGCCGCTTGCCTCACATGCCACGGCGAGTTGCCGATGAAGCGAGGACGACGCGGCGACTGCGACCAAACGCCGCCGCAGAGCCGTTGCCTCGTCGATGCGATCGAGTCGTGCGAGAGCGTCGGCCTCGTAGACCGCCATCAGCGGATCGGCGTCACGAAGCCATGGCTGCGCGGCGATCATATCGACGACTTCCTGCGGGTTACCGAACGTCATCGCCTGATTCGCTCGCAACTGCATGAGCGTGATCGACTCGGGGATCATCAGACCACCGATGGCCCCGTCTATCGCGTCGAGCCGCTGGCTGAGTTGCTCGCGACTCTCCCGACCCGTCGCGGCCTCATAGTCGTTCAGCATCCGTTTGATTCCATGCCGGGTGGTGAGCGGCCGGATGTAGTCGGTGCTGAAGTTGACCTCCAGCAGATGGGCGGACCGCTCCTCCATCGCCCGCGCGGCGAAGGCGTCTGCGGGTCGGTCGAGAGCATCCATGATCCGGCCGCGGAGACGGTGCCATTCGAGCGCCAGCGGGAGGCGATTGAGGCCGCGATCGACGACCTCGAGTGCCTCCCGGGGTCGGCCGGTAAACAACAGGATTCGGGCGAGCTGATACTCGGCCGGCAGAAAACCCTCATTCTGCCGAAAGACGGCCTCCGCAGCGGCCTCGTCCTCGAGCCTGAGTAGATTGCGGCCGATCGCATAGAGCGCGAACGGTTTCTTCGACTGCGCTGTGCCGGGCGGGTCGGGAAGTTCGAGACATCGCCGATAGTGCTCATTCGCTTCCGCCATTCTGCCGGTTCGGTCGATGCAAAATGCCAGCGCAAAACGAGCCTCCAAGTCTTGCGGAGAAGCCTCCGTGGCCCGCCGATAGGTCGACTCTGCGTTTCGGTAGTCGCCTATCCCGAGAAGCGCATTTCCCAAGGCCATCCAGTCAGCCGCTCCACCAAATCGTGTTGTCGCGGCGAGCTCGGTGATCTCCGCGGCCAGCGGGGGATCACCGGAAAACGAAGCAGGCAGTCCTGGCGAGGGCTGGGGCAACCACCGCATCACCACAGCGACGCCCAGAAGCAGTTCACCTGCGATTACGATCAGGAACAGACGGCGAAGGCTCATGGTGCGGCACCCTCGTTCAGCCACACCGAAACGCCACCAATTCGCTCGAACGGGCCCCGGAGGTTGAGGCTTCCGGCAACCACGTCGACGCGGCCGTCTCCATCCACGTCGCCGGTGTTCACACAGACGGCGTGGATTGGGGAGTTCGCGACCTGCCACGTCGTGAACCGCTGGTGTCCATCATTCTCGAGCCAGACGATGCTCGCCGCGGCGGGATTGCTCCAGTCGTTGGCCATGCTGGCGAGCACGATGTCGAGATCGCCATCGGCATCGAGATCCCCCACAGAAGCGGCGTACGTCCCTGCGAGGTTCGCGATGCGGTGCTTGATGAATTGCCAGTCACCACGGTTTTCAAACCAGAGGCAGCCGTGGTAGGGCTGCGGAAAAGCGGCGAAGTCCTCGAGGTTGTCACCAACCGGCAGGATGAGATCCTGATCGCCATCGCCGTCGAGATCGGCCGCCACGAGCCCGGCACTGCCGAGGTCGAAATTGGGGGTTCGCCACAGCATGCGTGAACGAAACTGCCCGTCACCGAGGCTCTCGAAGCCCCAGAGTTCCTCGTCATCCTGCGAGATCACGGCAGCAATATCCGGGTCACCATCGCCATCGAAGTCAGCCACCGGCACATGAATACCACCCGGCGCACTGTGCAGGAGATGATCGGCGAAGCGACCGTCTGACTGCTGCTCGAGCCAAAGAATCTCGCCGCGACTGTAGCCGAAGATCGCCACGGCCAGATCGACATCACCGTCAGCGTCGAAGTCGCCCGGCTGCACGTCCGCGACCCGGCGGACGTCGTCAAGCAGCACCTCACGGACATAGCCGGAGCCCACGCGTCGGTGAAGCTCAACCCGACCAACCGCCGCATCGGAGGGCATGATGTCACCGAGAACAGCCACGACACAGTCGAGGTCGCCATCGCTATCGATGTCGATGAACGACGCATGGGCGGGAACGCCGACATCGGCGATCAGCACGGTTTCCCGCCACGAACCATCGCTGTTTCGATCAAGACGAATGATCCGGTGATGGAGGGCATCGCAAGCGATGACTTCCGCGACGCCGTCGAAATCCACGTCGACGATCTGGACGTGCGTGATTCGCGGAAGCCTCTCGGAGGCTTCCGGGGGGACCGACTTGGTAAAAGCGAGCTTGCTCGCGGGGAAAGAAATCCCCTCCCGGGGAACAAATGCCGTATGGATCGGAACCCGCATCCAGAACAAACCGCAGAGCCCGATTCCGAGACCAGCGGCCACAATCCCCAACATGCTCGTGTTGATCGGCATCGCATCCGCTTTCAAGAGAAAACCAGCTTTCACTTGTATCCGACCGAACCCGTCCCATTTCAAGACACCACGTCCGACCTACATTCTAACGCAGACAGATCCACACGCTTCGAAGTCGCGAAACAGCCCGGGGGCCCGTGAACAGCCGCAAGCAGTCAAAGCATCCACGGTCGGTTCAGTGGGCGGGCATGGCGATCCATGATGGCACGGTGGACTTCGGAGCCCACGCGTTGGCCGCCCGAATCTGGTCCTCGGTCAGCCGGGGATCTCGCAGGTAGACGTAGTAGGCGTCCGCCCGCTCGAAGAGATCGCCCGTGCCATCGTTTCGGTCGCTGACCACCATCGTCGCGGAGATCCTGATGTGGAGATACCCACGGAGGAGTTCGTCATACCGCC
>CANHYS010000261.1 GCA_947464585.1 Planctomycetaceae bacterium
CAAGCCTATCCTACGAGCGGTCGTGCTCCCTGCCAGAGGGCCTCTCCTCTGCCCACACCAGCCTTCCCGAATTGACATTCCACGACCGCCGTCGATTCGATTCAATGGCGGTTGCTTCAATCGCCGGACAGGAGAGCCTGCCATGCCGAGTCATGCATCACTAGTCACCAAGAGCCGGTTCACCGCGGCCCGCGGATGCGTCAGCGATGTGGCGCGACTCGCCCAGGAGATTCCACTGTTTCCCGTCGAGCGGACCATGCCGTTGGGCACGCTCGCGGCGGTTCGTGCTGCCGTTGGGAAAACGGCCGCTGCTGGAGCCACGCGAATCGGCTGGGCGGCAGTCTTCCTCAAGGCATATGCGCTCGTATCCCGTGAGATGCCTGTGCTCCGCACCTGGCTGGTGCGCGGGTTTGCCGGCGCACGCCTGGCCACCGCCGCCGAGAGCGTGGCCACGCTGGCCGTGAACCGCATCGAGGACGGAGAAGACCGGCTCTTCTGGGCGAGGCTGGCAGCGCCCGATGCCAAGTCGCTTCCCGAGATCCAACAGTTCATCGTCGACTGCGCGACGAAGCCGGTCGAGGAGATGTTCAAGCGGCAGTTGCAACTTGAGATGGTGCCGGGCTTCCTGCGGCGGACGATCCTGCGGTGGAACATGAACTCGTTCTCCCGCAAGCGGGCCACACGGATCGGAACCTTCAGTCTCTCCACGCTCGCTGGCATGGGAGCGACCAACCGCTTCCATCCCACGATCTGCACGACGAGCCTCTCCTACGCGCCGCTCGACGACGACGGCAACTGCCTGGTGACGCTCATCGCCGACCATCGCGTGCTCGACGGCGCCGTGGTGGCCCGGGCGCTCGCCCGGCTCGAAGAGGTGCTCTGCCACGAGATGCTCGCGGAACTCCGCGGGCTGGCTGACGTCAGCCCGGCGGCAGCGGCCAAAGCCTGCGCCTGACCGTCGGCGGACCTTTTGTGTCGGCATCACGATGCCGCGGGCCGATACTCACGACGGGTGCTCTGTTTGCCGATTCCGCCAATGCCGCGTGCGGATGTGCGCGGACATACTGCACGACTGTGCGTCGTCCCCGTGAACATCTCTTCTTTTCGATCGGCAGTCATCGCCATGCGCCAACAGCTTCCGGAATCTCAACGTCTGCACCGCCTCTTTGGCAACACGGCTCCGCGACTCGGCTTCCACGGAGCGCTCGTGGCTTTCAGGGCGCCAGGATGGTCGTTCATATTCGTCGCCTGCATCGGAGCTCTGGCCACAGCTGCGGATGCGACTGTCGTGATCAAGCCCGAGGAGACCACCGAACTCCTCGCGAATCCGGGCATCGGCTGGGAAACATTCGGCTACCCAGCCAAAGCAGACAAAAATCTGCCGGTGGGAACTCCGACCACGATCCTCTACGTCCGATGGGGCTGGGCCCAGCTTGAACCTCAGCCTGGAAAGCTCAACACCGAGTTGCTGGAGTCGATGCTCACAAAAGCCCGGGAGTCGGGGCAGAAGCTCGCACTTCGGGTGAAGTGCTGCAACGCGAGGAAGGGAGCCGCTGATCATCCGGCGTGGCTTAAGGAGGTTGGTGGCCGCGAGCTGCTGGTGGATTACGCGGGCGGCCCCGCGGAGATTGCGATTCCGGATTTCGACGATCCCACCGTCCTCAACCGCCACCTCGACTTCCTCAAGCGGCTCGGGGCCGCGTTTGACGGCCATCCGGACATCGAACGCGTTGAAGTCGGCTCCATCGGCTGGTGGGGCGAATGGCACCTGAGCCGCTGCAAAGCGGCCAAGCTCCCCAGTGCGGAAAACTGCCACACTGTGATCGACGCCTATCGGGCAGCCTTCACCAAGACCCCTCTGCTGATGCCCAATCCAGCCAACACGTGCATCGGGTACGCCGTCTCCGGAGGCATGGGATGGCGGGCGGACTCCCTCGGCGATTTGGGTAGCTTCTCACCGAAGTGGAACCACATGCGCGACATCTATCCGGCTGCGATCAAGAGCAACAACCTGCAGGACGTGTGGAAGAGGGCGCCCGTCTCCTTCGAGGCTCCGAGAAACGTCTCGGAATTCGTGGAGAAGGGCTGGCCTGTGCGGAGCATTTTCAATTATGCACTCGCTCTCCACGGCAGCTCCTTCAACGGCAAGTCGGCGCCGCTGCCGAATGACGGAATGTTCCGCGCGGAGCTGGACCGGTTTCTCCGCCGGCTAGGCTACCGTTTTGTGCTCAAGAAGGTTGCCCACCCGGCGCACGCGAGCGCCGGCGGCCCACTGGACGTTTCCATGCAATGGCACAACGTCGGCTCTGCGCCCTGCTATCAGCCCTATCGCGTGGCGTATCGGCTCACCGGACCGGACGGCTCTCAGCATGTCGTTGTTGGCCCGACGACGGTGAGTAACTGGCTGCCCGGCTCGATCGAACTCTTCACCGCCGATTTCCCGGAGACCGTGCCCGACCTGCCGCTGGGAGAAACGCACGACGTGCATGACAGCATCACGCTGCCCGCCGACCTTGCGCCGGGCGACTACACATTGGCGATCGGCATCGTTGGCGAGAAGAGCGAAACGCCGGTCGTGCGGCTGGCAATCGCAGGCCGCGACCAAAACGGATGGTATCCGCTCAGTACGCTGAAGATTGTTCGCTGAGCGACATCATTCGGGCTTTTCATCCTTCTCGCCCTTCTTGTAGGCGTCGAGTTCGGCCACCGGCACCTCGACCTCCTTCGGGCCACCGAAAACCACCAGCGACTTGCCACCCGCGCCCTGAGCCTCGAACACGAGCGCCTGCCGTCCACCGGTCGGCCGCTTCAGGCCGTAGCGGATGAAGAAAGGCTGCTTGTCCCGCTCGGAGACGAACAGCCCGTCCACGCCCTCAGGTTTCACGCCCATTTCCTCGAGCGCCGAGGCCGGCTGGCCCGTGATGAACTGCTTGAATGTGTTCTCGTCCTTTGGCCCCGAAAGAAACTCCGATTGGTACTGGCCGTAGAAGTTTGCCAGTCGCTTGCCGTTCGTGTCGTTGTACCGGCGCACGACCGCCTTCGCGGCCGCCTGCGGGTTGCCGCTGCCGCAACCGGCCGAGCTGACGAAACCGCTGAGCACGAGCACGGATACAGCAGCGAACAGAAACGATCGCTTCATAATTGTCCTCGGGGTGGCGGGGTCGGGGATGACAAGATGGAATGGCGGTTTGCTCACTGGATATCAGCCGAGCGACCAGCGCCATCCGCACGCTTGCCGAGGTTGACCAGCACCGTGAAGTTCGCGTTGTAGGTAATCGTCTGCACGCTTCCATCACCCATCACGGCGTTGTACCCCATCGGATGAGCCGAGCCGAAGCTGCGATCCTTTGCTTCTGATCGACCCGGTGTCGTGCTGGGATTGTCCTGAATCGGGATATAGGTCCACTGATTCACCGTCCTTTGCGTGGCGGTCCACCCATACTCCACCTGGTTGTAGGGGAGATCACCATTGCCGGTGTTGGCATAGGGATCTGCGTAGCGATCCGTTGCCACCTGTTTCTCGGCGAACATGAGCGTGTTCGACGTGCCATCGGTGATCTTGCCGGTCGTAATCGGCGTGCCAGCCTGAAAGTTCGCCGATGTCACGCCAGATCCGGTCTTGCTGAAACCACCGGGCGAAATGACGCCCCCCCACGCCGCATCGCAGCCGGCCTGGTCGAAGGTGCTCCAATTGCTGTTATTCCCGGCCTGGCCGCTCGTGGAGAAGGCGGCATAGTCGTGATAGGCAATGGGGCCCGTGCTCGGCCATGAGGTGGAGTAGCCATAACGATCCTGACCCCGGCTCGCGCAGCGGTAGCTGGCGACCCGCTGCGCGTTCAGGCCCGACGTGGTGCCATCTTTGTAGCCAGTCCCCGTGAACCGCAGCTGGTAGGTGGCGTTTTCCTCAAGGTATGGCAGCATCTGCCAGAAATGATTGAGGAGTGGTGTGCCATATGTGTCGGCAGTCTTGATCGAAGGGGTTGTGCTCCAGTAGCTGCTTGAGCCATCACCAAAGCCGTACGGAACGATACCGGCGGTAGGATACGCCTTCTTCACGGACTCGACGTTGAGTGCCGCCAACCCCATTTGTTTCATGTTGTTCTTGCAGCTCGACATCCGAGCCGCCTCCCTGGCCGATTGCACGGCCGGTAGCAAAAGTCCCACGAGCGTGCCGATGATGGCGATCACGACAAGGAGTTCCACGAGCGTGAAAGCTCGTCGCCCACGGAACGCAACGAACGACAACAGCGGTGTCATGAGAAACCTCCGATTAAGACGCTTGGAATCAACACCTGAGAATAGAGATGACGGATGCCAGTCTGCAGGCCACACGAGCGAGTTGACTCGCGTGGGGCGGGCATGGGTCCGGTTCGGACGTACCCCCAGCAACCCAATCAACTCTATTGACGGATTTCAGTCATCGCCATTGGCGGATTCGGCAAAATGGCCCCAGCGGCTTATCGCTTATCGCGACCAGCCGCCGGGCCGAATTTCAGTAGCCCCAACTCAAACCCCTTGGCCACCGCCTCAGCCCGGTGGGTACATTGGAGCTTGTCCTTGATCGCACCCACATGCGAGCGGGCCGTCCGTTCGGAAAATCCGAGCAAGTTGCCGATTTCGGCGTTGGTAAATC
>CANHYS010000262.1 GCA_947464585.1 Planctomycetaceae bacterium
ACACCCTCGCGGCTCACGGCCGAGCCGGTGCATCGCGACGAACGGGCCCGGCTCTTGGAGCGGACCCGCCGCGACGGCTACGTCGATGACTATGCAGGCATCCGCGTATCGCAGTCAGGGCGGAGGTTTCGGATAGAGCAGGCGATCGTCTGGAATCTGGTCGACGCGGCGGGAATGAACCGCGGCCAGGCCGCGACGTTCGACCGCTGGACGCCGCTGCCGACCGGACACGAATGAACCTCGCCTTCACAGGCCCATTCAGCCCAGAAACTGTGCGTAGTACTTCGTCGTGAATCGGGTGCGAGCCAACTGCCGGGGGATCGTCAGATCGGCCGGCGTGAGCCACTGGGTCTGGATTGGCGAGGCCCTGCCACCGAGCGAGTGAATCGCGACCTGGTTGTAGGCTTTCGCGAATTGCTGCCAGAGCGGATCAACGGGGTTTGAGAAGACCGGGTCGAACGAAACCGAGTTCCCTGGGCCGCCCGAGTAGAGACCGTGAGGCTTCTTTGTCGCCGGCAGTCGGCGCACGAAATAGATCACCCACGCATGAGGCGTGAAACCGTGTTCCTTGGAAAATTGCTTTGTGAAGGCATACGACTCCTCGATCACGCGGCCCAGGTTCGACAGATCGTGTTCGTAATACTGGAAATCGAGCCTGGGCTCGTCTCCCTTCGGTCGCCAGTATTCATCGACCATATCTGCTCGCGAGTAGACGATCTCGTGCGGCAACGGCGGCGGTTTCACCGTGGGTTGGGGTGCGAGGCCGTGCTGGATGCTGAGCCGGCGTGACCGTCGCATCTCGTCGAAAACGGGCTGCGACGCGGCGGGCGTCATCACACCGGGGCCGGCCGAGAAGCGTTGGTCGCACACGCCCCGGAGCGACTCGAGCGCAACGTGAACGAACAACGCGTCACACTCGTCATGCATCCGCCTGATGGCTGCAGCCAACGCCTGCGGCGACTCCTCGGTCACGACGGTGAATCGCGACCGGCACAATCTTGAAGGCCGCACCTCGACCAGGCATTCGACGATGACCCCCGAGAGCCCATACGAACATTTGAATTCCGCGAGTGCCTTCTCGTCGACGAGGTCGGACAGCGTGACGAGCGTGCCCTGCTCATCGACGTAGGTCACTGCGACGACACCCGCCGAGAAATACCCCGCCCCGTCGAGCGACGAATCCTTGCTATCGCCCGCCACCATCGAGCCGACGGTGGCGTCGCCGATTTCTGCCTGGAATGGAATCTCGAGGCCGCGCGACTGGAGCCACAGATGCAGTTTTTTGAGCCTGCAACCGGCCTGCACTCGCACCACACTCCGCCCCGTCGCATCGGTCTCTACGCCGAGAATATCGTTGAGCTTGAGCGTACAGAGGAGCGTGCCGCCGTCGTTGACGACCGTCCGCGTCACCGAGAGCATCGAACCGACGGAGCTCACGGGCGAAGGAAATCGGATCGGATCGACCACGACTGCCTGCACATCGGCATAGCTGATCGGCTCCACGTAGACGGCCGGTCTGGTCTCGCAGCTCAGCCCCCAGTTGTGGTAGCCGCGCCCCTCGTTTTCAAGCAGACCTTGATACGGCACGGGAGCGGGTGGCGGCGAGGCGACGGCACCCGGCTCCGTCGCCAGAACCTGCCCGCCAGACCCCGGGGCCGCTGTGGCGACCCCGGCGACCGCCGCGACAGCAGCCCTCAGAACTGCTCGACGCGAAGGTCCCGTCGAATCGAGCACTCGACCGTCCGTTATGGCGCGAGACTGATTCACGTCTTTTTTTCTCCGATCGCCAGTTTTTTCTCCGATCGCCTGGAACTGCCGTCGGCCTCCTCACGCCCCGAGCCACCAGCGGCAGCGACTACAGACACTTCAGAAACTCGAGCACGGCGAGCCGCTGCTCCTCCGTGAGATCGTCGCCGAAGGTGTGGCCTGTGTTGAGCATGCCGGTATAGAGTTCGGGCTTCGTGGGGTCGACCGTCACGTTCTTCACGTTCGCGAGCGACTGCTTGAGCGCCTCCCACTGCTCCGGCGACCGCCAGTCGGGGTCGAAGACGCGGACATACGGCTCCTGCTCCATCTGCTCCAGGATCTGCTGGTGGCTGTTCGCTGATTCGTCGATGAACTTCCAGCCGATCCGGGCCTGGTCGTAGTTATTTGGGTCGGTGCTGCTGGGCCGCATGGAGTATTTCCGCGGCCGGGTCGATGACTTGAGCAGGTTGTAGACCGTGGGCACCGACGCATTGTGGAGATAGGGGCCACGGGCCCAGATGCCGACGAGCGGTGGGGCGACGTACTTGTGGGTCAACGTCACCTTGCCACTCAGAAACCGCTTCTTATCCTCGACGTTCATGTCAAACACATAGGTGATCCGCAGCGGGTCGGTGCCGAGTTCGTCCTGGTCCACGAGCTTATTTGGGAAGCTGACGAGCTCGTAGGTCTTCGATTGTGTCTTCTTGAAGTCGCCGTGGCAGCGGGCGCAGGTTTCCATGAAGACTGCGTGGCCAGCATCGGCCTTCTCCTCGGTGACGTCGGCTATGAACGGATACCGGGGCGTGGTGAGTGACTTGAAATACTCGGGAACGCACTGCCGAAACACCTCGCGGGCATCGGCGTAATCGGCGCCGAGATGGTCGCGGCTGATCGCCATGGCATACGTCACGTCGGCGACGTTGCCGGCAAAGCCGCCATCGACGTAGAGGCCTTGGCCCTCCGTGCCGGCGATCTTGTACTTGTAGTTAGTCCATGGCAGGGGCTTGAGATACGGGATCAGCGGCACCTGTCCCTCGATCTTCTTCGTGTAGCTGCTACCGTGGTCGGCCACGAAGAATTTGTCGTAGCGGAGCAGGCTCGGCTTGATCCCATCAGGCCGCACCACGGGCACAAGCATTCCGAAGAAATCGGCGGAGTCCACGAAGAAGCGGGGCAGATTCTTCGCAAACAGGAAGCCGGGGCTCGTCCCGCCGCTGGTCGCCACGTTCTGGTGGAATCGCTCGAAGTCGAGGAAGGCGTTCGGGATGCCCTCTGCGAACCGCGGCTCGGGATTGCGCGGATCGGGATTCGTGAACAGCATCGTCGAATGGCAGAGGCGGCAACTGGAGACCATGCCGGGCCCGCCAACGCCGATGACGTTCGCCTGCGTCCGGAGCAGGCCTAACGCCACGGTAAAATCCTGATGGCTTTCCGGCACCGGCGGGTGCATGCCGTAGCGAAATTCCATCTCCCGCCACCAGGCTGGGCTGAACTCCCGAACTGCGTTCAGGCGGGCCCGCTCCGCCTCGTTGGTTGCCTCCTCGGCCCACGCCTCGTTGAGCGTTTCCAGGCCGTCGTAGCTCCACATCGGTCTGGCCAGATGGAAGCGGCTCTCGATCTCCAGCTTGCCCGCATCGATGGGCCGGCCGGCGGCGATGAGCGCCTTGGTGCGCTCTGACTCGTGGTCAGAGGGCGGGGCGTCGGCGGGCGCGGTCGCGAGTTCGTTTGTCGATGCCTGCGGACGGAACCGGGCTGGCATGTGGATCTCGGGATTGGCCCGCAGTGCGGCGGCGGCCCTGTCGGAGAGCGTTTCAAGCCCCATCAGGTACACCACGCCCTTGTGTCGGGCCAGCGACTCGGCCGCGGTGTCGGAGAGCGTGGTGATCCCGTGCAGCCCCATTGGGCCTTCGTGCCGAGAGAGGGCCGTGGCAACCTCGTCGGAGATCGTCTGCAGGCCATCCATTCGCAGGAACTGCCCGTGCGCCGTCAGGGCCGCGGCAGCCTCCGGCGTGAGCGCCGTGAGCCCGTTGAGCCCGAGCATCCCGTTGTGTTGTCCGAGCGCGGTGGCCGCCCTTACAGAGAGTTCCTTCAGACCTGAGAGGCCGAGGTATCCGTGGTGCGCGGCAAGCAGTTCGATCTGGCGGTCGGTGATCCGCTCCAAGCCCGACAGCCTTAGGTAGCCGTTGTGCTGGCCCATGCGTTCGGCAACTTCGTCGCTGATGGCCTTGAGGCCACGGAGCCAGAGGACCCGTGGGCTGGTGGGAGTGATGAGGGCAAGAGCGGTATCGACTGGCAGTTCGGTGAGACCATCGAGTTCGAGCATAGCGTCCTGCTGCGAGAGCACGGCGGCCGACTCCGGCGAAAGCGACGTCAGGCCGTTGAGCATGATCGCGCCGCCACCACTACTGAGCAGTTCGGCAATCCGCGGCGACAGAACGCGGAGATGGTTCAGTTCCAGATCACCGTGCGTGCCGGCGAGTTTCGTTGCCTGCTCGAGCGTGAGCTCCGTCACCGAGGGGCCGACGACATCGTCGGCACGAAGCACCGCGCGAGCGTCCCACATCAGCACCATCACGATGATTGGCAACAGGCGGTGCACGACAGCGTTCATACGCAGATCCTGGTTTGATTCGAAGGGCTATACACACAGCGGAGAAACCGGGAGCACTCGGGAGAGTACCAGAGTCCCGCGGCCCGCGGCTACTTCCCCCAACAGCGGAAAAGCACCCATCCCATTCCGGCTTGGAGGCGACAATCGGCATGACTTCCGATATAAAAGCAACGGTTCAACCCAACGCGATTTTATTTTTTCTCCATCCGTTTCCGTAGGAGCATCCTTTCGATGGCAGCCGCACACAGCACTGGTTC
>CANHYS010000263.1 GCA_947464585.1 Planctomycetaceae bacterium
CGGTCCGGTTCGTCAGCCATCTGGCCATGCGGCCCAGTGGCACCCTCGCGGGCCTGGCGCTTGGCCAGGCCGATCGTGTGATCGCCTCGTCACCAGCCGTGGCGGCTGGATGCAAACGATTGGGCGTGTCGCCCGTGAAGATCGACATGATCCCGCCGGCGGCCGATCCGGCACCCGCCGAGGGGCTGTCGCGGGCCGAGCTTGCCGCTCGCCTTGGCCTCGACCCCGAGAAAATCTGGACACTCTGCGTGGCGCCGCTCGTGCCGGAAGCGAGGCTGGAGCGGCTGCTCTGGGCGATCGACCAGCTGGGTGTCGTGCATCGGAGGCTCGAGCATGTGCTTGTGGGAGCCGGGCCGCTGCGGGCCCGCGTGCTGCGGCGGGCCCGTGTGCAGCACCTCGCCGAACGGCTGCATCTTTTTCCGCATCTCGACTGCCTGCCCGACCTTCTGCGCGAGGTGCGGCTCGTCTGGCAGTCGGGTGAGGTCGCCTGCGGCGGCGCGATTCTCGACGGGATGGCGCTGGGCATTCCCGCGGTGGCGGTGGCGAGCGACTCGGCACGGCAACTGATCGTCGATGGTGAGACGGGCCGGATCGTGCCGGCCGAGCCGGAGAGCGAGTTTCCACGGCGGGCGCTGGGCGTCATTGAGGATGATGCTCTGGCCTCGACATACGGGAGCGCGGCCAAGGCACGGGCAGTGGCGGAATTTCCCACCGACCGGATGGTCGCGGCGGTCCTGGCTGCGGCCAGCACAGACGCGTTCAAATATGAGCGAGCGAAATAGGTTCTCCACTCGGCGCGATTCCTCGTCGATGACATCGCTTCGACATCTTTGCATCGTCGTGCAGTTGCTGCTCGGAGTGCTTTCCAGCAGCGTGGCGACAGCCGCGGTGGTGGCCGCCCGACCTGCACCACGCGCGGCGGATCGTGAAGAATGGCCGGGCGTGGAACGAGGGGGCGGTGTTCGAATCGTCGCGGGACGCTGACTGGATTCCCTGCGGCATTCCCCACCGCTGTCTCGTTCCGAGGCCTGCGGAATGCACCAACCTGCTCACGCCGACCTGCCCGTCATCGAGCTACGTCGCCTATGGTGCCTACCGGATCGAGTTCACGTTTATGGTCGCCGCCCAATCGGCCGCCACGGCTGCCGTGATGGCGATCGAGGAGAGCATGCCCGTGCAGGACGTTTCGTATCCTCGGCTGCGTAAAAACCTCCTCGACGCGGGCCAGGTGCTCGTCGTGCCGCTAGCCGAGCCGCTAGATGATCTGGGCGGCGAGAACGCGGCCAGTCGGGAGTGATCGCAGTTCGCCATCTTCCGCGACGAGGATGCCCGCCTTGAAGACCTGTGCGGGCATGGCGAACATCCGCGAGAGATCGGCATCGGGACGGTAGACCGTGATGTCGGCGTCGGCGCCGACGCCCAGATGCCCCTTGGCCGTGAGGCCCGCGATCCGCGCCGGGGCTGCCCGCGTGATGATGCAGAGCTCCTGCAGCGTGTACTCACGAGAGATCCCCCCCAGCGGGCTCCGCTTCCTGACCGCCGGATGGATGCGGTCGAACGCCTCGCGACGGAAGGCCGCGTCGCCCAGGAGCCGCATGAGGTGCGGATAGGCGGTGAAGTGGGCGCCGTTGGGATGGTCGGTGGAAAGCACCAGTCGCCACGGGTCGGCGGCCGTGAGAAACCACTCCAGCCCGATCGCCCACTGCCAGGCATGCACCATGCTCTTCTCGCGGTAGCTGATAGGCAGCACACCGCAGCCTCCCTCCAGATGCAGGTCGTGCGACATCCACGGCACGCCGGTGGCATGGGCCAGATGCTCCGCGGCGGCGGAATCACCCGTCATCGCCACCGTTTCGCCGAAGAGTACCTGGCCGACGTCGAGCGTCAGTTCCGGGTGGGTGTTGAACCACTCGACCAGTGGCGCGACGCCCGAGCCGAACGTGTCGGCATCGAGATCGCCGCCTGAGTAGCTGTGGAACTGCACGTGTGCGAGATGTGCCGGAATGCCGTCGAATGCGTGCATCGTCTCCAGCAGCGTCCGCCAGTTGCCCGGCAGGCCGAGATTGGCGGTGTGGACGTGGAGCGGATGCGGCAGACCGACCGCCTGTACCGCCCGGGCCAGTCGTTCGAGCAGCACTCGCGCGGTGAGCGACATGCCCGGCAGCGGCGTGTCGAGATCGCGGTGGTCGCCCCGGCGGCCATATTTCCAGAATGCGGGCCCACCCGGATTGGCCACCTTCACCGCCCAGCCCTTGCCAGTCTGCATCGCAGCTGCAATGAGTCGCTGCAGTTCACGGTCGCCCTCTGCGTCACGGGCGCCGTCGAGTGCCGCCAGCACGTCAGCGTCGTCGGCCGCGAGGAGGTAGATGCCCTTGTCGAGAATGGGGAGGTCGGCGAGTTCCATGTGGGCCACGTCGGCGGCGGCCATGGCGATCGCTGCATCAAACACGGTCGTGTAGCCCAGCGCAGCATAGAGTGCGCCGGTCGAATGGATCGTGGGAACGGCAGCGGGGGTGCGACGGGCGAGCTGTGGAGCGATGCGGCGACCGGCGTTCACCTTTGGGCCGGCCACGTGACTGTGCAGGTCGACGCCCCCGGGCATCACGACCCGGCCATGGGCATCGATCCGCGTGAAGGCCTTTGGATCGGCGGGCCTGGCGACGATCCGGCCGTTCTCCACCCAGATGTCGTCCACGACACCATCACGCCCATGCAGAGGATCGTGGATCGTGCCACCGGCGATGACGAACCGATGCGAGTCGGGAGTCGGGCTCCCGCTCTGGCTGCCGGTGTGGACGGTCCTGTTCATGGCCGGCCTCCACCAGCGGGCAGGGCGAGCGACTGCCGCACGGCACTCGTGAGATCGACGAGCAGTTCCCGCATCTGCGGCAGCGTTGCCTGCGTGGGAGGAACCAGCACGACACGGCGGCCATCCTCGCGGAGCATCGTGCCGGTGGTGGCGATCGTCAGGCTCGAGCAGCGGAGCTGGATCGAGCGACCGGCCGGTCGTTGCCTCATCTCCGCGGCGTCGCTGATCCGCACGAGCGAGACCGCATCACCACGGTCGGTGATCGCCTGCTCGAGCTGGCTGCTCAACCGCCCGATGGCCACGACGGCATCTACCTCGCCGCGGCTGATCAGGCGCCGGGCATCCGACTCTCCAGGCAGGAAGAGGCTTCCCATTCGGTCGGCGCGGGCGATCGCGCCGGCTGCACCATACCGCCACGTGCACGCCGCCGCGGCGCCGACGCCGTTCACGCCGCCGGCCGCGAGGCCTGCGCCGAGCGGAATCTGAAACGCCTGCTTTTCATGCGCGATCGTGCGGACCAGATGGACGATGCTCCAGGCCTCGAGCCCCACCGAATCGTCGGCATCAGCGGTGACGATCGCCACGCAGGTGGCCGATCGAATGGCATCGTGCAAGGTGGCTGTGTCGGAGGCGAGCGGCCCGTCGAGCGTGTCGGGGGCATGACGGCCGGCAATCCGCAGGTGGAGGCAGCGTGCCGCCTCCACGGCGAGGTCGCAGGCAAGCGGCAGGTGGCGATGCGTGACTGCGTCGGGCATGACGCTGCCAGAGCCGATTGCGATTGTCTGACGCTGGCGGCCGTCAGCCAACGACGGTGTGACGAACCGCTCGATGAACCGCGGATGCGATGGTGTGGGATCGCAGCACCAGAAGATGACGAGGTCGGCACGGTCGCGGAGTTCTTCGAAGGCGGCCGTCACCTCGCCGGCCCGCGCGATCGTGGGCCCGGCGGCCCGGGCCGATTCCGGCAGACCGGCATCGACCGCGGCGCCGAGCGTTTCGGCGAGATCGCAGGCGGCCGTGATGGCCTCGAGCGTGGCGTTGGCAAGCCCGGTGACAAGCACGCGTCGTGCCGATGCAAGGGTCGTTGCCGCCCGCATCATGGCGGCACCACGGTCGAGCGACGCGTCGTTCTTCGAGGCCTCCGGAGGCGGTGCTGCGGGCCGCATGTCCGTGACGAGGGCCTCGCGGATCATCTTGCGGCCGTGATCGCACGCCCGTTCCACACCGTCGGCGGCGACTCGAATGTCGTCGCAGAGCAGTGAGCAGACGGTGCAGGTGCACCGCTGGGAATCGATCCCGCTGGAATCAGGCGACTCCTGCTTCACGACTTTGGCAGCACCCAGATGTTGCGGTAGCGAACCGGGTTGCTGTGGTTCTGCAGATGGAGCGGACCTTTCGTCGCCTCCTGCTTCATGGGCCCGCCTGGAGTCAGTGTTGGCACCTCGATGTTGTCGTGAATCACGGTGCCGTTGTGCGTCACCGTCATGCGGGCATTGGCCACCTTCTTGTCCCCCTCGAACCGCGGTGCGGTGACGATGATGTCGTAGGTCTGCCAGGTGAGTGGTGGCAGGCACATGTTCACAAACGGCGCCGCGGCCTTGTAGATGCCGCCACACTCGTTGTCTTTGCCCTCGAGGCCGAAGCTGTCGAGCATCTGGGTTTCGTAGGAACCCATGACATACGCGCCGCTGTTGCCGCGACCCTGCCCGCGATCCTTGGGCTGGTAGGGCAGACGAAACTCGATGTGCCAGAGGGCATCGCCGAAGCTGTCCTTGGTGGTCACGCCCTCCATCAG
>CANHYS010000264.1 GCA_947464585.1 Planctomycetaceae bacterium
GATGGTTTACGGAAAAGCCTGGAGCAAGCGCGGCCATCAGGCTGCCGCGATCTCGCCGAGCACGTCGGTGGCGGCGTTGATCGTGGCGTCGATGTCGGCGTCGGTGTGCATGCTCGAGAAGAAGAGGGCCTCGTATTGGCTGCACGGCAGGTAGATGCCGCGGTCGATCATGCCCCAGAAGAACCTCGCGTAGCGGTCGGTATCGCTCTGGGACGCGGTCTGCCAGCCGGTCACCGGCACGGGCTGCGGCCCTCGCTGGAAGAACATCGTCATCATGCTGCCCACGCGGGCAATCCACACAGGCAGGCCGGCCCTGGCCGCGGCGACGCGGAAGCCCTGCTCGAGCCGGGCGCCGTGCCGATCGAGCTGGGCATACGGTGAATGCTCGCGGAGTTCTTCGAGCGTGGCCGTGCCTGCCGCGACTGCCAGCGGATTGCCGGAGAGTGTGCCGGCCTGAAAGACCTTGCCCGCCGGAAGCACGTGGTCCATCACGTCGCGGCGGCCACCGTAAGCGCCCAGTGGCAGTCCACCGCCGACGATCTTGCCGAGTGTGGTGAGGTCGGGCGTGATGCCCAAGATCTGCTGGGCACCGCCGAGCGACAACCGGAAGCCGGTCATCACCTCGTCGAAGACCAGGAGCGCGCCGTGGGCGTGCGTCAGCCGTCTCGCGGCGTCGAGGAACTCCCGCGTCGGCACGACCAGCCCCATGTTGCCGACCACCGGTTCCATCAGGACGGCGGCGATCGCGTCGCCATGGGCGCGGAAGGTGGCGTCGAGCTGTTCAGGCTCGTTGTATTCAAGCACGATCGTGTCCTGCGCCGTGCCGGCCGTCACGCCCGGGGAATTCGGCACGCCGAGCGTGGCGGCCGACGAGCCGGCGGCCACCAGCAGGCTGTCGGCATGGCCGTGGTAGTTGCCGGCGAACTTGATGATCTTGTCGCGGCCGGTAAAACCCCGCGCCAGTCGCACGGCGCTCATCGCCGCCTCGGTGCCAGAACTCACCATCCGCACCTTCTCGATGCTCGGCACGGCGTCGATGATCAGCTCGGCCAGCCGGCTCTCCGCTTCAGTCGGCGCGCCGTAGCTCGTACCCGTTTGCAGGGCCGTCTCGATCGCGGCGATCACTCTCGGGTGACGATGGCCGAGGATCATCGGGCCCCACGAGCCGATGTAGTCGAGGTAGGTGGTGCCGTCGATGTCGGTGAGATGCTGCCCATCGGCACGGGCAAAGAAGACCGGCTCACCGCCCACGCCGCCGAAGGCCCGAGCCGGTGAATTGACGCCGCCGGGGATGACCGCGCGGGCGCGTTCAAACGCGGCGCGGCTGGTGGTGCGTCGGTCGGCATGGGCTTCGTGGGGCGGTCGGCGAGCGGTGGGCATGGTGTCAGTTGGTTCCAGGGGTGCCTGATGCGGGGGTGGATGACTGGTCGGCGAGTTCCCGCTTGGCGAACCCCACCGCTTCCGCGGCATGGGGCCGTTCGGCATAGACCTCGACGATGTTCTCGAGGATCGCACGACGTTGGGCGGCCAGCTTCTTTCGCGCGGTCTCGTCGTTGGCGATGTCGGCCCTCGTGGCGAGCGAAGCGGCCTCGGCCATTAATTCGCCAATCCGCTTGGCGTCGTCCTGTTGCTCGGCAAGCGCCTGCGGGCGGAGCTGTTCGACCTTCCGTCGGGCGAGTGCGAGCCAGAGGCTCGACTCGGCGGCAGCGTCTTCCTCCGAGGAGGAAGCGGTCGCAACGCCAGACCCGTGCACCGCGAGCATTGCCTCCAGCGCTTTCACGCAGGCCGAAGGTCCCTTCTCCTCGTTGCTCATGGCCGCGCGGTAGTCGCGCTCCAAGGGCGTGAGACCCTTGTCGTTCCGCGATCGGCGCCGAGCCCGTCGTTCGAGCAGATCGAGGTCGAGCGTGCGCTTGAGGTCACGAATCCGGCCGGCCCGCGGGTCGTCGGCATACTTGGCCAGAAAGGTATCCATCTCGTTGCGAACGTCACGCAGATCGCCATGTTCGTCGTCGGCAACGGCGACGATCCGGTCATGCAACTGGTCGGCCGACGGCGCCTGCATGAAGAACCAGACGGTCCCGGCGAGTGCGACAGCGACGACGGTGGCCGTGAGCCCCTGCCACAAGAGTTGCCAGCGCTGCTCGCGACTCGCCTTCTCGGCGGCAACCCGCTCGAATTCCGCGACGGTGGTGAACTGATTTCGCTGGGTGCGATCGACCTGTGTCGTCGCCGAAGCCACATCGGTGGGCAGACGCGAGGGGGCCGCCGGGGAAGCCGATGCCGCTGTGCGCGGCACAACGCTGCGGCCTGTGAGATCCTGCGTGATGGCCGTGCTGCCAGCCGTGGGCCGCGGAGCCCGGCCGATGGGCGCTGCTGCGGGAGGAAGCTGCTTCGGCGGCCCCTTGCCCGCCGGTGACGCTGGTGCGACCGGGGTAGCGAGAGCCTGGGTGGGGGCGAGCAGGTCGATCTCGTTGATGATGTCGCGCTGGGCCGGTGGCTGCCCCGGCGGGCTGGCAGGGCGTGGTTGGCCAATGGCGTCGTCGGGTCGCGTGGGCTTGTTGCTCCGCTCGTGGGCCGTTGGCTCCACTGCCGCACTTCGAACCGGTGCTGGCTGAGCCCCGATCGGGCGGTGAGGCTGATCGGCGGCCGCAGCCGCGGCCTGGGTCGGCGGATGGACCGTCCCGATCGCCGCGAGCAGGCGGCCGAGCGCCAGGGCGTTGGCCGGCCGCTGGGCGGGTTCCTTGGAAAGCAGGCGGGCGATGAGTTCGTCGAGCTCCGCGGGCACGTCGGGCACGAGCGTCGCTACGCGGGGCGGTATCGCTCTCCGCTGCTTGTCGATCACTTCGGTCAGCTGCGTGCCGCGAAATGGTGGTGACCCGGTCATCATGGCATACATCACCAGACCCAGGGCGTAGAGGTCGACTCGGTGGTCGGCCGGCCTGCCGGTGGCCTGTTCCGGCGCCATGTATTCGGCAGTGCCCACGACATGGCCCAGCGCTGTGTGAGAGACTCCGCCGAACAGCTTCGCGATGCCGAAGTCGGCCAGCTTGACGGTGATCGGCTCGGTACGACCGCCTTCGGTCGCGGTTCCGGGAATGTCAGCCGCACCCGACAGCGGCTCGTCAGCGTCGGGCGTCGGCTCCGCCACGAGCAGGTTCGCCGGCTTCAGGTCTCGGTGTACGATGCCGTGGTCGTGTGCGACCTTGAGGGCCCGCGTGATCTCGAGCGCCACGGCGACCGTCTCCCGCCAGGTGAACCGTCGGCCGCTGCGGAGAAGTTGTTCGAGGCTCTTGCCCCGGACCAATTCCATCGCGAAGAAGGGCTGGTCATCCTGCTCGCCAAATGCGAGCAATCTGACGATCCCGGGATGCCGCAGATTCTTGAGCACATCGATCTCGGCATCGAACCGTGACCGCAGCCCCGGATCGTCAGCCAGATGCGATGCGAGCACCTTGACCGCGACCACATCACCGGTCGTCGTGTCAACCGCCTCGTAGACGGCTCCCATGCCGCCGCGGCCAAGCCGGGACCTGATCTCATAGGGGCCGAGTTGGGTCGGATTCATGATGCCGTCAGTGTATCCATTTAGGGGCCTGATCGGCATGGTCCGATTCCTGAATCCGGGGGCTTGTGTACAACTGCAGCCCAAGCCCCCAGCCACTCACGAACCCTCGCATCACCATGACGACATCGACGCCCACGCGATCAGCGGCCGGAGAACCCCTGGCCGGCACGACCGTCCTGCTGCCGCGGACGGAGAACCAGGCGGTCGGTCTGGCCCGGTATTGCCTCGACTTTCTCCGGTCGGGGAGTGCGGCGGGCGGCAGCATCGGGCGGGCAACGCTCGACTTGGTGGAGCAGTTTCATCTCGACAGCGTCGGCTGTGGGGTGTCGGCCCTGGCACACCGAGCCAATGCCCCGACGGTGCTGCGATGGGAAGCACTCGGCACGCCGCCATCCGTCGGTAGCCGGGGCGGCATCTGCCTGGGCTCGACACGCCCCTGCGCAGTGGAAAAAGCCGTTGCCGCCAACGCCTCGGCTGTCCGCGAGTGGGATTCCAACGGCACCAATTTTGGCTACGACGCTGCCAAGGGGCGTGTCGCGGGCGAGTTTGGCCATAATGACTTTTATCCCGTGGCGGTCGCTGCCGCGCGGGAGGCCGGCCTCGATGGCGATGCCACGCTCCGCGTGATGCTGCTCATCGACGAGATCCGCGGCCGGCTGGCCGAGGTCTTCGCGCTCCGAAAATATTCGATCGATCACGTCCACCATGGTGCCGTCGCCTGTGCCGCGGCCTATACGGCGGCGGTCGGCGGCACGGTGGAACAGATCGAGTCGGCGATCGGTATGGTGGTTGCCCACTACGTGCCGTTTCGGGCGATCCGGGCCGGCCATCAGCTCTCCGATAGCAAGGGAGCGTCGGCGGCGCTCTCGGCGGAGGTGGCCGTGATGAGCGCCCGGCGCGCGCTCGCCGGGTTCCTCGGTCCCCGCGACGTGTTTCGCAACCCGCTGGCGATCTACCGGCTCAACCAGCCCTGCGCCAATGGACAGAGCCCGTTCGATCTGGAACTCGGCCTGAGTGGCGACGCCTTCGCGATCCA
>CANHYS010000265.1 GCA_947464585.1 Planctomycetaceae bacterium
CTGCGCAGTTGGGCTGGGTGGAGCTCGGCGACGATGTCGAGATCGGCGCCAACACCACGATCGATCGCGGCACCTACGGGGCCACCTCGATCGGCAACGGCACGAAGCTCGACAACCTCGTGATGATCGCCCACAACTGCCGGCTCGGCCGCCACAACATGATCTGTTCACAGGTGGGCGTGGCGGGCAGCACGACCACCGGTGACTGGGTCGTGATGGCCGGTCAGGTCGGCGTCCGCGACCATGTGCACATCGGCGACAAGGCGATTCTGGGGGCGCGGTCGGGCGTGTCGAACGACGTGCCGCCGGGCATCACGGTGCTGGGTGAGCCTGCCATCGAACTCCGTGACCGCAAGCTGCAGCTGGCGACCATGAGCAAGTTGCCGGAGATGCGGAAGGACCTCAAGCAGCTCAATGCCCGTGTCGATGCCATCGAGCGGATGCACCCCCAGCCTCAGTCCCAGGGTGGCCGCGGCACCGAGGCCGCCTGATTTGCTCGAGCCAGAGGCCCCAGGCACGGGCCGCGGCAGCCGCTTCATCCCTTCTTCTCTCACGCACAACGTCATGCTTCCGACCATGCCTCACGATCCACGCCCGCTCGAGGGTGAGACGATCGGCATCATCGCCGGCTGGGGCCGGTTTCCCGTCGCCGTCGCCGAGGCGATCCGCCGTCGCGGCGGCCGCACAGCCATCCTGTCGATCCGCGACCATGCCGACGCGGCGCTCGAGCCGCTGGCCGACATCCACGGGCATGTCGGCGTCGCGCAGCTCGGAGGGGCAATCGAGTTTTTCCGGCGGCACGGCGTGAAGCGGGCGACGATGGCCGGCAAGGTCCACAAGACGAAACTCTTCGGCCGCCATGCCTGGCTCCATCATCTGCCCGACTGGCGGGCACTCATGACATTCTGGCCGCACTTCATCAGCCGCCGTCGCGACAACCGCGACGACTCACTGCTGGCCGCCATCGCGTCGGCCTTCGACGTTGCCGGCGTGACGATCTGCCCCGCCACCGACTTTGCGCCGGAACTGCTCGCCTCCGAGGGTGTGCTGGCCGGCCGGTCGCTCTCCGCTGCGGAGCGGGCCGACGTGGCTTTCGGTTGGCAGCTTGCCAAGGAACTCGGACGCCTCGACATCGGCCAGACGGTGGTGGTGAAGAATCGAGCACCTTTGGCGCTCGAGGCGATCGAGGGCACGGACGAATGCATCCGCCGCGCCGGCAGGCTCTGTGCCTCGGGTGGCATGGTGGTGGTGAAGGTGGCCAAGCCGCGGCAGGACCTGCGGTTCGATATGCCGACGATCGGCCGCGGCACGCTCGAATCACTGCGGGCGGCCGGTGCCACGGTGCTCGCGATCGAGGCGGGCCGCACAATCCTCGTCGACCCCGACGAACTCGCTGAATTCGCCTGCCGCAGCGGGATCACGATCGTGAGCGTCTGCGACGAGGCCGGGGCGCCCCGGTTGCGGACCGCGGCCTGACGCCGAAAAATGGGGACGGGAGCGATTTTTTTCGAAGGACCCCCGCTCTCTTCGACCCGGGTCGTGTTGAAAAATCGCTCCCGTCCCCATTTTTCTATACTCGCGGGTATGCGAACCACTTTCTTCCTCACGCTGCTGTTGATCGGGCCAGGCCTGCCGTTGGCGGGCACGGCGGTGGCGCAGCCACAGACAGTGCAGATCGACGCCGCCGTTGATCAGACGGTCGTGATCCCACCGGCCCAGACGCATCACATGGGCCGCGAGATCGCGCAGACGATGCACTTCACGGGTGCCCCTTGGCTGGTCCGCGAGAGCAGGCAGCGAGAGGAAGACTGCCGCACGATGCTCGAGGCGCTCGGGGTCAAGCCTGGGCAGACCGTCTGCGACATGGGGTGTGGAAACGGGTTCTACACGCTCCAACTCGCCCGGCTCGTCGGTCCGCGGGGCCGCGTCTATGCCGTCGACATCCAGCCGGAGATGCTGCAGATGCTTGCCCGCAACGCGGCCGAGGCGCGACTGGCCAACATTCGCCCGGTGCTTGGCACGCCGATCGATCCCCGGTTGCCGGCGGGGGCGATCGACATGATGCTCTGCGTCGATGTCTACCACGAGTTCTCCCATCCCGAGGCGATGCTCGCGAAGATCAAGGAGAGCCTCGCCCCCGACGGCCAACTCGTGCTGGTGGAGTTTCGTGGCGAAGATCCGGCGGTGCCGATCAAGCCGCTCCACAAGATGACCAAGGCGCAGGTGCGGGCGGAGTTGGAGCCGGCGGGATTCGAGATGGTGCGGGAATTCGATCGGCTCCCCTGGCAGCACCTGCTCTTTTTGGGTTTACGGTAACCGGCAGGTGCCGTCGTCACATGACCCGGCTATCTTCAGCCGGTGGCGGGCGACGAAGGCGTAGAGCCGATGCCAGATAGGCATCGTGCCCGGGATGTGCAGGAGCAGGGCGACCGGCCAGAGCAGCACGAGTCGCCTCGAGAGATAGCGGACCGCGTCGGCACCACCGCGGGCCATCCCTCGCACATCGACGACATACATCTGCCGGTGGAGATCCTCCGGAGCAATCTCCGGGAAGTCGCGGGCCACGCTCAGGTCATGCAGCGAGGTGAAGGAGAACCTGCCGGTGAGATCGAGCGCCCGCAGGATCGCAATCTGGCTGCGACAGAAGCGGCACTTCCCGTCGTAGAGAACGGTGTCGCGGGCAGGATGGTGGCGGGTGGTGATCATCGCTCACCAGTCATGCTAGGACGCAGCCAGCAAAAGGACAGCGTTCTGACTAGCGGAATCGTGGCTCCGGCGTCAGGGAACCCACCGCGGCCTTTGCGCCGCCGGTCGGCAGCGCGCAGAAATGGAGGATCGTCACCGCTCCTGCCGAGATCAGGCTCCACGGCGCCCAGTCCGGCGCGGAGAAGACGGCGGGGTCACCGCGGCCGTCCATCGGCAGGACGACCGCGGAGTCGATGAGCAGCAGTTCAACGCCAGCCACACAGGCGAAGATACCCGCCGCGAGAAACACGCTCTTCCACATGGCTGCCTGCCCGCCAATGGCGGGAACCGTAGACACCTGACCTGCACGCTGCATCCATGGGAGGGTATCGGTCCGTGGTTCACCGGTCCTGCAAGGCAGGGGCTGTGGAAGCGACCGCATCGGTTGCAGCGATTGCGCTGGCAGCCGGATCGGGATTTCAGCCCGAAACATCGGCCGGTCCCAATCCGGTTTCGGGGGCTTCGGCCGCTGCCGGGCGGGGCAGCGTATGCGCAACGGGCAGCGGAGGGACAGCATTTGGCGCAGTCGCCGCGGGCACGCGGCGTTCTGATTCGGTACCCGGCACGAGCTGTGGCGTGCCGATGGAGGCCTCGATGAGCGTGCGCAGCTCCTCGCCGTCGATCACCTCGCACTCGATCAGCCTCGCCGTGATCGCTTCGAGCGCCACCCGCCTCGATTCCATGATTCGCCGCACGCGTTCCATGGCAGTGTCGATGATGCGGCGGACCTCCTCGTCGATCTCCCTCGCGGTCTGCTCACTGTGGCTTCGGGCTTGGGAGAGGTCACCACCGCTGCCGGCCAGAAACGGCGACCGCCCGCTCTCCCGGTAGGCCACTCTGCCCAGCCGGCTCATGCCGTAGTCCATCACCATCGAGCGGGCGATCGCGCTGGCCCGCTCAAGGTCGTTCTGCGCGCCGGTCGAGACGTCGGCGTAGACCATCTCCTCGGCGATGGTGCCTGCGAGCAGCACCTCGATGCGGCTCTCCAGTTCCGACTGCGTGAGCAGGTAGCGGTCGTCCTCCGGCCGCTGCATGGTGTAACCCAGCGCCGCCAGCCCGCGTGGGATGATCGACACCTTGTGGACCGGATCGGTGTTGGGCAGCGAGAAGGCAACCAGTGCGTGGGCCGCCTCGTGGTAGGCGACGCGTTTTTTCTCGTCCTCGTGGATGACCCGCTTCTTCTTTTCGAGCCCCGCCGTCACCCGCTCGACACCTTCGTCGAACTCCTGCATGCCGACAGAGGTCTTGTTGTTGCGGGCCGCGAGCAACGCCGCCTCGTTGACGAGGTTGGCGAGATCGGCGCCCACGAAGCCCGACGTGATCCGGGCGATCTGTTCGAGATTGACCGCAGGATCGAGCTTCACGTTGGCGACATGGACCCGCAGGATCGCCTCGCGGCCGCGGACGTCGGGACGGTCAACGAGCACGTGTCGGTCAAACCGGCCGGGACGGAGCAGTGCCGGATCGAGCGTTTCAGGTCGGTTCGTCGCCGCCAGCACGATCACACCCGAGTTGCTGCCGAAGCCGTCCATTTCGACGAGCAGGGCGTTGAGCGTCTGCTCCCGCTCGTCGTGGCCACCGACCACGCTCGAGCCACGGGTCTTGCCGAGGGCGTCGAGCTCGTCGATGAAGATGATGCAGGGAGCCTTCGCGGCCGCCTGCTGGAACATGTCGCGGACCCGCGCCGCCCCCACGCCCACGAACATCTCTACGAAGTCGCTGCCCGACAGGCCGAAGAAGGGCACGCCAGCCTCGCCCGCGATCGCCTTGGCCAGGAGTGTCTTGCCCGTGCCCGGCGGGCCGACCAGCAGCACACCCTTGGGAATGTGGCCACCGAGC
>CANHYS010000266.1 GCA_947464585.1 Planctomycetaceae bacterium
GGCTATCGAAACCACGTGTACCGTTGCATCACATACGCGATGCACTTTCTGGACAACGCGTCTGAACACGAACAGATGGTGGAAACCGCATTCGTTTATCACGACATCGGGCTTTGGACAGATCAGGAACTGGCTTATTTGGAGCCCTCAGAAGCCGTCGCCCTCCAAGACAACGAAAAATACGGTTGGGGGTTAGACCCGGACGCTCTGAGAGGCGCGATCCATTGGCACCACAAGGTGTTCAAGTACAACGGAATTCATGCGGTCGTCATTGAGGCATGCCGTAAAGCCGATTGGATAGACGCAACGCAGGGTTGGTGCCGCAAGGGATTGCCCAGATCGGCCATAGCCAAAGTTGAATCCACATTTCCCAATTGCGGGTTTCACAAAACCCTCCTGCGATTGGCCAAGGAGTATGGCGGTTCAACGCTTGTTGGTGGCTTCAAGGTGATGCGGGGAATCGTAAAGTGGTGACGCGTGTGGGAGTTCTGACCACCCGCTTGCTTCTTTCCAACAGCCACCCCCTCTCCGCCCCAACGCATTTCGCGATTGGCTGCGGTCAATCGGCGTCGAGGAAGAAGAGTTTCAGGACCATGCTGACCAATCGGTTTATCTGATCGGGGCGTGCGAATACCCCGAAGACCAAGAAGAGGTTCTGCGGGAGTCATCGTCGGCGATCTTCTACGAGGAGGTGTCGGCGTGGCATCTGGACCCAGAGCAATACCCGGACTTCAACGACTTCACGCTTTTCACCGAATGGTTCGCGACCGAGTTCTTCGACATGGTCTCCGACGCCCTTGATGAGCCGCTGACGAAAAGCGAGTGACCGGTGCTGTCTGCTGCCGACAAACGGGCCCGGCTCCCCACTGTGTTTTTCCGGCCGCTCAACCCTCCCCTACATTCCCAGCCGCGCTCGCCATGCGGCTTTCCTGCATGTTTGCCCCTGCCGTGGGATTCTTTGTTGGCGCGGCCCCGCCCCCGCCATAGTCTTTTCCTAATCATTCCAGCGATGCACCCCCGTGCGTGGACAAGGGCACTGGTTTTTTGCCGTCCCCATCCACGCAGAAAGGCGTCAGATGCGTCGCGTATCTTTTCAGTTTTTGTTGCCGTGTGCTGTGGTCGCGTGCCTGTGGGCAGCGGCCGTTCCTGCCCACGCCGTCACGATTGACTGGGTGACGGTGGGCGATCCGGGGAATGCATACGACACGATCAACACCGGCACGAACCCCAACTACGGTGCCGTGGCGGACTCGTTCCGGATCATGAAGTTTGAGTTCACGAACCAGCAGTACACCGACTTCCTGAACTCCGTGGATCCAAACGGCACCAATCCGAACTCCGTCTACAGCGAATCAGGTCAGGGCGGCACCGCCCGTGGGGGGATCACAAACACCGGTACGACCAACGGCAGCCGCTATGCCGTGAAGCCGAACATGGGCGACAAGCCGGTGAACTTTGTGAATTGGTTTGATGCGGCGCGGGTTTCCAACTGGTTGATGAATGGCGCGACGGGCACATCGAGCATGGAGACGGGTGCCTACACGCTCAATGGTGCGACCAGCGGCAACGCCCCGGCGGTGAACCCCGGCGCGACGTTCTACATCCCGACGGAAAACCAGTGGTACAAGGCAGCCTACTACAAGGGTGGCAGCACGAACGCGGGCTACTGGACTTACGCCACGCAGAGCGACGCAGTCCCGACGGCGGTGACGGCTGGCGAGACCGGTATTGGCTCTGCTGGCAACACCGGCAACTTCGCGAACTTCAACAAGGCAGCCGGCTGGAACGGCCAAAACGGCAACGTCACGACGGTGGGCACCAATGGCGGCGCAAGTGCCTACGGCGCCTTTGACATGAGCGGCAACGTCAATGAGTGGAACGACCTCGATGGGCTTGCATCGTCCGGCTCGTCTCGTGGGCTGCGGGCCGGCAGCTGGTTCGACCCCGCGTTCACCTTGTCGTCCCCCATCAGGAGCTCGGTCCCCCCGTCGAGCGAGTTCATCTACTACGGTTTTCGTCTCGCAAGTCCGGTCAGCAGCCCCTCAGCCGTCCCGGAGATCGACCCGAATAGCCTCGGCAGCGTTCTAGCCCTCGCCTTGGGATCGCTGGGGCTTCTTGAGCATCGTCGGCTGAAAGCTGCCTGACACGCGCAGAGATTCACACAGTCACGTTCACAACCGGGCTGGGCATCGCAAGGTGCCCGGCCCGGTGTCTTTTAACGCCCGCACGGTACGCCGCTCAATTCACTCCCGGCTCCCGCACCACTCTCCGTACCCGACCGCCAAGACTGCTGACAGGCTGGTGGCGGCACGGGTTTGGAAACGTCCTTGGCTGGTGACGCTTTTGCAGGACTACGGCGGGCGATTGGCCATCGAGGCGACCGCGGAGCCGCCTGTCACCGAAGGCGGCTAATCGGGGGCGGAAAGTGCCGGTCAGGGGGGGAACGGCCCCTCTCAATCAACGGCTGAAAACGGCGGGGAAACTGCCCCCGAAACCGTGCTTTACGGGCGTTTCAAGCATTTTGACCAATTATTTGACACGGTTTGGGCCGGGTGTAAAAACAGAGGGATTATTCCGGCAACGCCTTCCATCGCATCCCAAGCGCCACGATCATGATTCGCAACTCGAAAACAGTCGTTGAAATACAGGAGCCGCTCCCCATGAAGTCTCTCGCCCGTTCGCAATCCGCCCGTCGCCGAGCCGCCGCAACGGCTGCCTTCGCGAGTGTCGGCGCTGGCATTCTCGGCACCCATTCTGCCGAGGCGGCGATCGTGACCATCGATATCGGTCCGTCAGGGTTCAATATCGAGGGAGTCAACGCGGGAGGAGTAAATGCCCAGATACCTAACTTCCCAATAAGCGGATCCGGAACGCTCGATTTATTCAATCAGCAGTATTACAAAGGAGTCGGCGGCAGTTCTGGCTTTTTATTTGCTACCCGTGCATACCTATATTTCGGCCCATTTAAATTCTCTGGCGGTGACACGATTGGGGCCAGCACTGGGACTTGGGACGCCACCGCATTATCTGTATTTCAAGACGGCACCAACTTTTCACCCAATTTTGGAGCCGACAGCTACTTAGGTTTCAGGACGGCCCAGGGTAACTACGGCTGGATGGAGGCGACCTGGAATGGCACCGATTTTCAGTTCTATTCGGCCGCGTATGAGGATGTTGTCGGCGCATCGATCGTGGCCGGTGCCACTGGTTCGGTCGCCGTCCCCGAGATCGATCCGAGTGGACTCGCCAGCGCCCTGTCGCTCGTGATGGGATCGGCGGCGATGCTCGAGCAGCGTCGGCGAAAGCGGGCGGCGGTGGCCGCAGCCGCCGTGACGGCCTGATCCGATGGGCGATCGTCGCCAGCGGCTTTTGCTCGTCGGCTGGGATTCGGCCGACTGGAAGATCATTCATCCGCTCCTCGATGCCGGTGAGCTTCCGGGCCTCGCCCGGCTTGTCGAGACAGGCACCAGCGGCAACCTGACGACGCTCGAGCCGCAGCTCTCGCCGATGCTCTGGACGAGCATCGCCACGGGGAAGATGGCCTATCACCACGGCGTGCCGGGATTCACGGAAGTTGACCCCGGCACGGGCGCCGTCGTGCCCGTCTCCGCTGCGACACGGAAGTGCCGCACGCTTTGGGAGATTCTCGGAGAACGCGGCCTGCGGAGCCATGTCGTCAGCTGGTTTGCCACCCATGGCGAGGAGAACCATCCCGGCTGCGTCGTCTCGAACATGTTCTGCCATGTGCAGAACACGAAGCCCGGGCAGGACCCTTCCGAATGGCCTTCGCCGCCCCCCGGCACCTACTGGCCGCCGCAACTGGCCGCGGTGATGAACGATCTGCGGGTCAGCCCGCACGACATCGATCCCGATGATCTGATGCGGCTCTTCGTGCCGGAAGCCCACGCGATCGATCAAACGAAAGACCGCAGGCTCTGGGCGCTTGCCGAGAAGATTGCGGAAGCCTGCTCCGTCCACAATGCGGCCACGCATCTCCTCGCAACCGAGCCTGACTGGGACTTCATGGCGGTCTACTACCGCGCGATCGACGAGGTCAGCCACATGTTCATGCCCTACCATCCACCACGGATGGAGGGGATCCCTGAGGCCGATTTCGAGCTTTACAAGCAGGTCGTGACCGGGATCTACAGGCTCCACGATCTGTTCCTCTGCCGGCTCATGCAGCTCGCCGGCCCCGAGACGGCGATCGTCCTCGTCTCCGACCACGGTTTTCATAGCGACCACTTGCGGCCAAAGTTCACGCCCCGCGTGCCGGCCGGGATCACCGTCTGGCACCGGCCGCAGGGGGTGTTCATCGCCAGCGGCCCGGGGTTCAAGCGCGACGAGCTCGTGTACGGCGGCCGGCTCCTCGACGTCGCCCCGACGATCCTCCACTGGTTCGGCCTGCCGGTCGGCGCCGACATGGAGGGCCGTGTGCTCGAAGAGGTTTTTGATGCGCCGAGGCGGCCGGTCGAGACTGTGCCCACGTGGGAGACGGGCGTTGGCCCCCGCCAAGAACGAAAAACCCTCGGGCCGGGTGCTGACAAGGCGCTCCTCGAGCAGTTTGTGGCGCTCGGCTACA
>CANHYS010000267.1 GCA_947464585.1 Planctomycetaceae bacterium
AAATTGCTCCGGCAGTGCAGCTCTGCATACGGCGGCTCGTGCATGCTTCCCTCTCCAGTGCTCTGCTTGTCGGAAACCGTGGTCAGGCAAACGTGCCGTGCAGAAACCACTCACTCCCTGGCCGGCCGCCTGAAGCACCACGCAGTCGACGAAAGATCCAATAGCGGGCCCCCGATCCCGTCTCGACAACGTAATAATCGCGCCGCACCGTCGGCCCACGCCACCAGGCCGTCTCGATGCGTTCCGGGCCGTGGGCTTTCACGACCTCGTGTGTCTGCGAGCCTGACTGCGAAGCCAGCCGAAACCGCGCCGGCGGCACGCTCTCAGGCGATCTGGTTTCGAACGCTCCCTCGGGAACGAGCGCTACCGTTTCCAGCCGCACCGGCAGCGGCAGCAGCCAGATCGGCCGCCGCCGTGGGGTAGCCAGTGGGGCAGCTCTGAATGACGTTGGGCATGACGTTGGGGATGACGTCGTGCGGGACGCATGCGGGCCATCGTGATGCGAACGCTTTGATCCGGTCCTGTGCTCAGGCTTGGGTTCGGGCTTTGATCGCGAGGATCGCGATGCTGCCGGTGGCACTGCCGCCCACGCATGCTCCGGCTGGGCATCGGCCATCGGTCTGGGCTCGAATACTGCCCCACGTCCCAGCCTGCCCGACAGCCGGTCCAGCAGCATCCCAACCTGCGCAGCCGATGTCTCCGCCGCCTCGCCGAAGAGCGTCCGCTGCCGGCACTCGGCCGCTCCCGCAGACACCACCTCCACTGTGATCCCCTCGATCTCCCGCGGCATTCGCATCCTTGCCATCCGCAGCCGCACGAGCTCTACCAGATGCTTTGCGGAACTGCTCGGCTGAAACACGCCGATATCGATGATCGCCGGCGTACAGGCCTCGCGGAGTTCGGCCGACTGAGATCGCTCCAGCCGCACCTGCAGCGACATCACTCCCTTGCCGTGTGCTGCCAGCGGCGCGACACACTCCTGCAGAAGCCGCTCGGTCACTGCGACCAGATCATCCAGCGTCGTGTCGCGAAGCAGAATCGGAAAATCGAAGGCCTGCGAGGCGGTCGGCAGCTCGCCGGAGCAGGGGACCACCAGCGGCTCAGGCCGCTCGCCGGTGAACTCCGCCAGCCGCTGCGCCACCTGCGGGGCAAACCGCGAGGCGAGGCTCTTTCGCGGCAGACGGGCGACACGGCCGATGGTCTCGATGCCCACGTCTCGCAGCTGCGTCAGCACGGTGGCGTCGAGCCTCAGGGCCGCAGCCGGCAGTCCGGCCAGCGACTGCAGTTGCGCCCCTGGCGGCACGATCGCCCAACGCCGGTGCCGCCCACCGCGGCCCAGCACATGCCCGTTTGCGTGACAAGCGTGGCGAGCATCGTTCTGAAGGACATCGGTACGAAGGGCATCCGTATGGTGCGCGGCAGCCCAGGAAGCGGCCGGGGTATCGGCAATCGCGGCCCTCGCATGAATGCCCCGCGCGGCTAGCGTCCACACGACCGTGCGGACCAGCGGCCCCTCGCCGCCGAACAGACCGGCCGTGCCCGTCACATCGATCTGCAGGCACTCCGGCCCATCAGGCTCATGCCGCGGTGGTCTCTCGATTGCCACGATCGGCGCAAACCGCCGACAATAGCGGGCAAGCTCCTCGAGCGTGGCCAGGTCGGCCACGGGATCGTCATGCTCGACCTCGGCAATATGACAGGCACGGGAGCCGTGCGAGAGCGCCAGCACCGCCATCGCTTCGGCAAGCGACATGCCCGCCGGAATCGGTGGGACAGACGCTCGCCTCGACTGCGGCACAGACTGCGGCACGGATGGCCCCGCCCTCCGCGGCGGCGCCGCCCAGGCCCAGGCCACCACCGTCATCACGCCGCGGCGTTCGCGCCGACAGACAAACACGGGCCGCCTGCGGAGATCCGGCCGCTCAAGCAGCCGCCGCTGCACGGGCCACCGGGGCAGCCAGATCGTCATGATGCGCGACATACCACCTCCTGCGATGGAAAACGGCCTGTCTGAAAAGCCTCCGCCACGACCGGCGTGGCAGGCCGGGTCGGCATACGGTGGCGGCGTGTGGCCTCGCGACCATTCGCCAGATCGAGAAGCAGCTCTGTCGACCGCTCTTCGAGCATCTCGTTGCCTGCCCATGGCCCACCCGCAAGCGAGATCCGCAGCCGCCGCACGGCGAGATCAGCACCAGGCTCATCGGCCACCGGCGAGATCGCCAGCTTTGCGTCGGCCCAGGTCGGCCCACTGGGTCTAGCTGGCTCGCCCGCAGGCAGCCGCTCCGACAGCCCGCGCACGATAAGCCCGACAGCCCCGCTTGCCCGCGAGGCCAGTTGCCACCGCCGCATGGCCGTGGCATGCACCCGCTTCGGCCAGGCCAGCACGGCCGCCACGCCAGGGCAACGGAGGGCCTGGTCGATCGTCCAGAGTTCGTCGTCATCGCGCGAGGGGCGGGCCACCACAAGATGCGGCCTGCCGCCACCCTTACCCGTGGAATCTGCCAACGCATCGAGCCACGGGATCACGGCTGGCGGGTAAAACCGCTGACCACGATCGACGACCACGATCGTCGAGGCCTGAGAAGCCCGCGACTGATCCGTCCGCCGCGAGTCGGCCAGCCGGCAGGCCACCGCACAGGCCAGCGAGATCGCCCCGCCCCCATCGCCGCCGGCAAGACATTCAACGCCGCCGGCAAGCCACTCCACCAGGCTGCCACGCCGCACGCCGCCGGCCGGGAGCAGGCGGTCGAGCGATGAAAAACCGGTTGCCACCGTCTCCCGTCCCTCGAAATACAGTCCCAAGCCATCCAAGACACGCGTCACCATACGGTCGCCTCCAACGATGTGTATACGCCCGTATACTATACGCCCGTTCCGTATTCGTCAAGAACCACCACGCCCACGGACCATAGGTGGCTTTTCCCACAGCCAGCTAGAATCAATGGCATGATGCCGCCACTCCACCAATTTTTCCCGCGCTGCCTGTCGCTCTTCTTGATTCTGTGCGGGGCGACAACCGCCAACGCAGCAGACTTCCCCAAGGACTTCGCCGCCTTCCAGGCCGAGCTTTCCCCGGCAATCTCCGCCAAGCTGGAAGCGACCCCCAAGCACTACCGGCAGATCGAGCCGTCGCTGTATTACCTCTGCATGGCGCACGCCGACCGGCTGGCGGCGCTGCCCGATGGGCCACGCATCGATGCGATCGTCAAGCTGGCGGAGTTCATCGACCGAAAGCGCGACGCAACAGGCGACCTCGTCGTGATCGGCACCGACCGCACGGTCATCGGCCTGCTCGACCCAGCCCGGGGCCTCGAGCCGAAGGAAATCACGACGATTGCCAAGGCCTACGGGGCGAAGCCGACCGTGTTCAAGCAGGACGCGGCCACGCAGTCGATCCCGCAGGTCGCCGCCGACTTCCTCGCAGCGGTCGCCGCCGCCGCCAGCGGCAGCACCCCCACCACGATCGTGGTGCTCGGCCACGGCCTCCCCGGGGAGATCCAGAGCTATTCCATTCCCTTCGGCAGGCTGGCCGACGCGCTCATCGACGGAGCCGGCACCACGCCTGACAAACCGTTCGATCTCGGCCACATCGCCATCATCTGTGACGACTGCTACAGCGCCGACTTCCTCACCAATCTCGGCACCGCCATCGAAGGCCGCTGTCGCGACCGCGGCACGGCGCTCGGCTCGCTGCCGATCATGATCGCCGGCACCAACCGTGACCGCGTGGGCCACGCCGACTTCGGCGAGAAGTTCGTGCCGCACTTCTGGAAGGACGTGATCGAACTGTTCTACGTGCGACGGCCGCGGCCCGATGCGATCACGCTTCGCGACTTCTTCGAAAACATCGACAACATGATGTATGGCTACGGCCGAACGCCGATCGTGCAGGGCACGCAGGTGACCGGCTACCGGCTCGTCGATCCCGAGCTCTGCCAGGATCCGGTCTTCTTCGTGCCTCTCTCCGACGCCGATCTCGCCGAACTCCGCACGATCCTCGGCCTCCCGGCCGACGCCCCGCTCCCGCGATTTCTCGACATCGGGTGATTGCTGGGTTCACACCCGGAGTCCCCCGGCTTAATCCCCCGGCTTACGCCGGGGGATTGTATGGATCCCATACAAGCCCTGAGCGCAAGCGACGGGATCTCTACCGGTCGCCCGGCAGGATCTTCACCGGCGGCACGGGGAGAATCAGCCGATACAGGGCCGGCAGCACGAAGAGCGTGAAGAGCGTGCTCGTGAGCACGCCGCCGATCACCACCGTCGCCAACGGCCGCTGCACCTCCGCACCAGTCCCCTCGCTCACGGCCATCGGGATGAAGCCGAGGCTCGCCACCAGGGCGGTCATGATGATCGTGCGAAGGCTTGCCGCCGATGTCTCCTCGATCGCCACGTCGCGGGCCGTGCCGCGGGCCAGCCGTTCGCGCAGGGCGCTGGCAACCACCATGCCACTCAACACCGACACGCCAGAGAGCGTGATGAAGCCGACCGCCGCCGAGATCGAAAGCGGCATCTCTCGGGCCGCCAGCGCCCAGATGCCCCCCACGCAGGCGAACGGCACGCTGATGAAGAGCAGGGC
>CANHYS010000268.1 GCA_947464585.1 Planctomycetaceae bacterium
CCGAACGCCTCCTCCCTGTATTCGATCACCACCTTGTAGACGCCGCGGGTGTTGGCCTCCCGAGCCCGGCCATAGCCCACGGGCGTGCCGGAGAGGGTCTGGAGTTCCAGCGTCACATGCTCGAGCACGTGGCCCATCCAGGTGCCGGTCCGCAGCCGTTCGAAAAAGCCGCCCCGTTCACCGATCGAACAGCGGTGCTCGATCATCGACGGCAGCCAGGCCATGATCCGGTCGTTGAACCCGGGCAGCGTGTTGGACGGAAAATCCTCGAGCTGTCCCAGATCGACCCAGGCTTCCAAGACGGGAAACGCAGCCCACTGATTCGGACCGCGCAGAACCTTGAGCGATGTGATCTTCATCGTGAGCGAAGTGATGTCCATTTGGTCCATTTGGATAGCTTGCATGCTCTCTAGCCCAATCGCAGACGCGTGCGCAGGCTCGGTTGGTGTGCTTTTCTTCCAGCCGCCGGACGTTCCGGGGGTTCTTTCGGGACAGAAGCAGCACGGATCACGGTGCAACCGGCGGGGCGCGTCGCCCAGACGGTCTGATGATGTGCGGGTTGTCGTTCATATGCCGACAGTCGCGCGGGGATCGTGATGCGCGGTGTCAGGGCGGCCAGCAGTCCGGGGCCGCGGGAGAAGTGCCTCTGGCGAACACGAAGTTCGCAGGCAGGCAGATGAACAACTGGGGAGAAGGTCTCCCGACCAACAACCGACAGGCCGAAGTGGCCATGGATTGGCTGATGTCCCAAGCCACGAGGCCGGATGCCACCGCCGCACGCCACACGGACGCGCGTTCGCTTGCGGTTCCCGTTCCTCGCAGCACCATGATTCCAACCAGAACGCCGCCCGGTTGTGCACCGTTTGGCAACTCGTCGCGATCCGATGGCCGAGCTTTTTTGTTTGCCCTGCACCACCTTCGCACGACGATGGGGAAAGTCTACGCTCTCTTGCAACGAGTGCGAAGCTTTTTCCAAAAAAACTGGAGGGATGCACGTCGCGTGCCGATCGCGCGAAGAAATCAGACAGCCGCAACGACCGACCCCACGGCCAGCCCCAATCCAGGCTGAAGAACCTGCCTGGATACGAACCCACTGAGCCTGTTCCGGAACCGCGATCTGGGACGCGTTCATTGAAAGGATGACAACTCGCGGAACGAAACGGCAGGCAAAAACGAGGCGGGATGGTATTTTTTGCAGATCCGCCCGACGGCAGCCTGCTCAACAACGAAACACAGAATAACGTTAATTTAGGGATATTCGGCAAGCCGCACAAGATTCTGTTGAACAGGCTGTCGAGGCCTTCCAGCCCGCTCACACCGCAGCGAACCATCTGAAAAATAGCCGTATTTCGGCCTCACAACCCATTCTCCCGCGCGATTCACCCCAGTTTTCCCATGCCCGACTCCACTTCCAGAATCGCCTCCGTGTCCGATGGCAGCCCCTTTCCCGGAAATGGGCCCGGAACTGGGCCTGGAGCCGGCGACCGCTTTGAACTGGAATCGGGCGAAAAGATCGTGGCATCCTGCCGCTTCGATCTCGACGCCAACTTGCAGTTCGCGGACGGCTCGATCGTGCTCACAGACCGCCGGCTTGTGGCCGACCCTCCCGCCTCGGCTGATGGCGAACCGGCCTCCGCGGGTGGCCTTCGATCATGGCGGCTCGATCCGACGACGAGCATCGATGTTCACCTCCGGTCGGCCGTCGGCCGGATCGAACTCTCACAGCAGGGCCGCGTGGTGGCGCGGTGGTTGTTCACGCCAGCCCGGGCCAAGGGCGTGCATGCCCTCGAAGATGCCTTCGACGCGCGGGGCCACGGGCAGTCTGTAGCGCCCAGCGACGCCGATGCCGACGAGACGCCCAGGCTGACCGCTCCGGCCGGCGGCAAGTCGCTCTCCGAAGACGAGCCAGGACCACCCGGCGGGATGGGAGCGTCGTGGCGGGCTCTTACCCGCGTCCTCTCGTTCGCCCGGCCGCACGCCGGGATGGCGATTCTCGGCATCTTCCTGACGCTGGCCAGCACCGCTGCAGCGCTCGTGCCGCCCTATCTCACGATGCCACTGGTCGACCGCGTGCTCATCCCGAAGCAGGCCGGTGAACCGATTCCCTTTTCCCAAGTGTTGTGGTACCTGAGCGGACTGGCGCTCGCGGCCATTCTCGCCTGGCTGTTGTCATGGGCCCGCTCCTGGACGCTCGCGTGGGTGAGCGAGCGGATCGCCGCCGGACTGCGGGTGAAGACCTATGCCCACATGCAGACACTCTCGCTCGACTTCTTCTCGGGCAAGCGGACGGGCGACCTGATGTCGCGAGTGGGCAGCGATACCGACCGGATCAACCTCTTCCTGTCGGTGAACCTGATCGAGTTCGCCTCCGACGTGATGCTCGTCCTGCTCACGGCTGCCGTCCTCATCTGGATCAACCCCTGGCTGGCGCTCGTCACGCTCGCCCCCTTCCCGCTCGTGGTCTGGCTTGTCTATGCGGTACGGAAAGGGCTCCGCCGCGGGTTCGCACGGGCCAGCGTCGCCTGGGCCGACATGACGAGCGTGCTGGCCGACACCATCCCCGGCATTCGCGTGGTGAAGGCCTTCGCGCAGGAGGCCCGCGAGGTGGACCGGTTCGTCGCCGCCAACGACAGGGTGCTCGATGCCAATGACCGCGTGAACGTCGTCTGGGCCTTCTTCGGTCCGCTGGTGAGCCTGTTCAGTGAGATCGGTCTGCTCATCGTGTGGGCGGCCGGGGCGTGGATGGTGTTCTCCGGGTCGGTGACCGTCGGCATGCTCACCGCATTTCTCACCTACATCTCCCGCTTCTACGGCCGCATCGAATCGATGATCCACATGGTGCCCGCCACGCAGCGTGCGGCCACCAGCGCCCAGCGGATCTTCGACATCCTCGACTGCCAACCGACGGTCGCCGAGGCGGCCCGGCCAATCAATCCCGGCCGCGTGCGTGGGCGGATCGAGATCTCGAACCTTCACTTCCGATACGGCGCACGGGAGATTCTCCACGGCATCGACCTGACGATCGAACCCGGCGAGATGATCGGGCTGGTCGGCACGAGCGGCTCGGGCAAGTCGACGCTCGCCAACCTCGTCTGCCGCTTCTACGACCCGTCGAGTGGCTCGATCAAAGTCGATGGAAGAGACCTCCGCGAACTGTCGATCACGGCCTACCGGCGCAACCTCGGCTGCGTGTTGCAGGAGCCGTTCCTGTTCTTCGGCACGATCGCGGAAAACATCGCGTACGGCTGCCCAACCGACGAGACCGTCGACGCCGACGAATTGCGGCAGCGGATCGTGGCGGCGGCCCGGGCCGCGGGCGCGCACGAATTCATTCTCGGCCAGCCGCTCGCGTATGACTCGCGGGTGGGCGAGCGCGGCGGCTCGCTCTCCGGCGGCGAACGGCAGCGGCTTTCGATCGCACGTGCCCTGCTCGTCGATCCGCGCATTCTCGTGCTCGACGAGGCCACCTCCGCGGTCGACGCGGAGACCGAGGCGATCATTCAGGCGGCGATCGATCGGCTGGTGGCGGGACGGACCACGATCGCCATCGCCCACCGTCTCTCCACGCTCCGTCGGGCCAATCGGCTGGTGGTGCTCGACCATGGACGGATCGTGGAGATGGGCACGCACGACGACCTGCTCGCCGCCGAGGGCGCCTATGCCCGGCTCTACCACGCCCAGCAGAAGGCCGCCGAAGAGGCCGCCGCGGGCACCTGACACCGGAGACGCACCATGACCACCCCTCACATGACCACCCCTCACATGACCACCCCTCACATGACCACCCCTCACCAGCCATCCTCTGCCGGGCCAATGACCCACGGCTCGCCTGCCCCGGCCCAGCAGCCCACGTGGCTCCTTGAACGCGCCGCCCACGGCCGGCTCGACTTCATCGACGCCGCGGGGCAGCGGCACGTCGACGTCGACGTGCTCCGTGCCTTCCCGGTCTCCGCACCGGCGGGACCGGTGGCCGTTGTGGCCACCGATGGCGCCGAACTCGCCTGGATCGATCCGTTGTCGGATCTCGACGAGCCGCTCCGCGGCCTGCTGGAGCAGGAGCTCTCGCAGCGGGAGTTCCTGCCGGTGATCGAACGGATCGAGGCGGTGTCGGATGGCGAACCGATGGAGTGGAGCGTGCTGACCGACCGCGGCCTGCGCCGGTTCACCGTGGCGCATATCGACGACATCGTCTATGCACCCGACGGCAGTGTCTCCATCACCGACAGCGTGGGCGTGCGGTACAGCATTCCCCAACTGTCGCGGCTCGATTCCCGCAGCCGACGATTGCTCGACCGGCTGGACTGAATACACGCGAAACATCGGCATCCTGCCGATTTTCGCTTGGCGGGCCTCCGCCCGCTGGTCCTTACCCGGCCCTCCGGGCCTAGCGCTGTGGCGCCATGTGCCTTGCGGAATCCGTGAGGGGCTGGCCATGGCCCGAGAGCCGGCGTTGCTCGGGCACCGATCCGCCGCGGGTTGGTCGTCGCAGGCAGGATGCCGGAGCGCAGTCAGCATCGAGTGAGCGAAGGCCAGGATGGCCGTAGCGAACGTCC
>CANHYS010000269.1 GCA_947464585.1 Planctomycetaceae bacterium
CGGTCACCGTTGCGGTGTTCGTGAGGACTTGGTCGAGGGGAAAATTGGCATCGGCCGTCGCCGTAATGCGGAATACTGCCGCCCCCCCATTGACCAGGTCAACGGTCGCATTGATCGACCCTGTTCCCGATGTCGGCCCGGTCGATCCGCCACTGTAAGTCGCTGTCCAGGTCGCGCCAGAAAGGCCTGCGGTCAGCGTATCGACAACCGTGGCCCCGGTCACCGCGGTCGGCCCTTTGTTGAGCGCCGTGACGATGTAGGTGACCGTACCGCCGGGCGTGAACGTGGACGAGGCCCGCTTCAAGATGATGAGATCGGCGGCCGGGGGCGTGGCGATCCCCACGGTGTCGGTCGCGGTGAGGGGCAGACCCGGCGTCGCTCCCGTGGCCGTCACATCGGCCGTGTTTGTGATCACCGTGCTGTCGGGGATCCCGGCGTCCACGATCACGTCAAACTCAACGTCCGTGTAGGTTCCCGCTGCCAGCGTGCCGCCGACGGGCGTGCCGGTGCCACCACCGGCACCGGTGCCGAGCTGAAACTGCACGGTGTTCGTGCCGCTGATGTACTCGCCCTGATCGGCATCGACCGCGTCGGTCTTCGAGCCGGCATTCGCGCCCTGCCTGACGCGGAGCGATCCAGGCTTAAATGTCGTGTTGGCCGGCACCACGTCGGTGAGGATAACGTTGGTGGCTGCCTCCTGGAGCGACGGTGCAACGCCGGCCGTGCCGCTGTCGACGACGATCAAGTAGCGGAGCACGTCACCGGCCTGCACGAAACCACCATTGAGATCCGTCACGGTCTTCGCCAGCCGCAGATTACCCGGATTCAGGAACGTGTTGATATCGGTGGCCGAGTTGTTGCTCGGATCGGGATCGGGCAGGCCGGCGGGATTCGTGACGGTGACGGTGTTCGTGAGATTGCCGAACGAGCCCGCCCTGACCGGCGCGGTGACGGTGAACGTGGCCGTGCCGCCGTTCAGGAGATTGACGAGGCTGTTGATGCTGCCGCTGCCGGAGGCGGGGCCGCTCGAGCCGCTGCTATACGTGGCCGTCCAGGTAGCACCCTCGACCTGGCTGGGGAACGTGTCGACGACCGTCGCTCCAGTCACGTCGCTCGGGCCCCGGTTTGTGACCACGATCGTGTAGGTGGTGGTCGTGCCGGGCACATACTGGGTCTTGCCGTCAGTCTTGGTGACGGCCAGATCGGCCGCCCCCTGGGTGGCGATGTCGGCAAAGCCGGTGGAGTTGAGCTGGAAGCCGGAGGTCTGGCCCGAGTAGCTGACGTTGGCCGTGTTTTCGATCAGCGTCAGCGGGGGCAGTCCGGCGTTCACCGTCACCTGAAACGTCACGGTGGTGGACTGACCGGGGGCCAGCGTGCCGCCGCTGGTGCCAGTGCCGCCGGCCCCGGTGCCGAGCTGAAACTGCACGGTGCTCGTGCCACTCACAAACTGGGCCTGGTCACCGTCGGCGGCATCGGTCTTACTGCCGGCATTGGCGCCGGCAGTCACGTTGAGGGAGTTGGCCTTGTAGGTCGTGCCAGTCGGGATCGCGTCTTGCAGGAGGACGTTGATCGCGTTGTCGAGGGCGGTGGCATCGTTGGCGACCGTCATCGTGTAGGTGAGCACGTCGCCGGCGACCACATCGCCGCCATTCTCGTCCACGACGCTCTTCACGACCGACACGTCTGGGGCAAAGAGTTCGATGGCGCTGGTCACGACGCCGGGGTAATACGTCTCGCCACCGGTCGTCATCGTGATCGTGGCCTTCGTGGCCCCGTTCTTGATGATGCCGTTGGCCTCGATCAGGTCGGCGTCGTAGCCCAGCTGGTTGACGTAGTCGGGATCCTTCGTGGAGACGAGCGCGCCACGGTTGGAGATCGTGCTGTTGAAGAAGTCACCGACGGGATTGGCCGGATTGGAGAGCGACTTGCCGTCAAACTTCACGGTGTCGCCCGTCTTGGCGAGGTCGCCCTCGTAGGCGATGAAGCCGAGCGTGGCCTTCACCGGCCCCTGCAGCGGGGCTTTGAAGCCGTCGATCTGGATATCGACCGACTTGTCGCTCGAGGGCGTCGTGGCCACGCTGCCATAGCCGTCGAACACGGTCAGGTTGCGGGCCGGCTCGCCAGGCGCGCGATACGCGACCACGAGCGACCAGCCGGCATAGAGGTCGTCCTTGTCTTTTTGTGCCTGGACGTTGGCGACGGTGTAGGTGCCGGCGCCCGCCCCCGCCACCAGCGACGTCACGTCCTTGAAGCTCTGGTAGTCGTTGCCTTTGCTGCCGACGAGCGAGCCGGTGAGGTCTTGATAGGCCCCCCCCGGGGTCATGAACTTGACTCTGTTGCGCAGTGCGGTCGATGCATTGACCGTGGTGCCGCTGGTGCGGGCGCCCCAGTAGAGGCCGGCGAAGAGCACCTGCGATCCGGCCGGCATCACGAGATCAGACCGACTGGAGTTGAACGTGGTCGCGTCGCTGTCGACGTCCACGTACGTCATCAGGAAGTCGTTGTTGGCCACCTTGCTGCCGACGCCGTTTTGGGCATCCACGGCCGCTGGATCGCTCGGCGGCGCCGTCATCAGCGTGTTGGCGGCAAAGGTGATGTCGCCAGTGTCGTTGGTCTCAAAGCGGACCTTGAAGGGCGTCGTGACGGCAAGCGCCAGCCGCCGCTCGAGCTGCTCCGACGCAAGTTCACGGAGGCGGGGCCGGGTGCCGCGGGCAGTACGCCGCTTCGACCGGACGGCTGCAGGGAATCGGGTGAAAATCGTCGATCGGGATGAACCCATGACCTGGAAACTTTCTCGAGACTCGAACGGACTTCTGAACAACCACGAACTCAGCTGGACTCACCCTCAGAAAGGTGGCTGAACGACCACCTTACCCGGTGGAAGCCGCTACCATGACGCTTCGGTACGCCCAAGCAAATCTTGCCTATCCCCTTCAAATTCGCCATCCGGCAAGGCGAAGTCAAGGAATTTCCGGGGGATACGGTTAAACGGGCGTTATCCCCCCACTTCCAAGGGAATTCGCAGGCGGGCTTGTGTGGCGGGCCACCAGGCCAGCGGAACGCAAAGTTGCCGCAGACTGCCGAACATGAACGCCCGTGAGCGGTTTTCCGGCCCGACCGCAACGATCCTCATGCCCCCTGCCGAAGGTGCCGAAGAAAACGGTTGTAGCGGGTGTTCCCGTTGTTCCCGTGGTACGGATTGTCACGCACCATCATGCCCCACTGCTCGCCTCTTTCGTCAGCCCGCCTGCGGTGGGCCTCGACCCTCGGCGTGGCCTTGGCTGCGCTGGTGGCGCCGTGGTGCGTTCGGCTGCCGGCAGCAGAAACGGCGTACGCTCAGGATGAACGCAACTACGCCGTCTTCGACGCACTCTTTCTGCAGCGGAACAACGCGGCCATCAACCGACCGCTGGTGGTGTCAGGATCGTCCAGTACGAGCGTGCCCCTGATCACGGCGGGCGACCCGACGAGCACGATCGGCACCGGAGCGCGGCTGCTCTACGGCAACTACGGCGAGGACGACCTCGGCTGGGAGGTCGGCTATCTCGGCGTCTATGGCATGAACGCCACCAGCACAGCCACCAGCGCCGGTGGGTCCCTCGAGGCCCCCGAAGCCACCTTCGCCAACCAGTCGGGATTGAAAGACGGCTTTTCCGCCCGGGTCACCGACACCGCCTCGATCAACTCGGCGGAAGTCAATCTCGTCTTCCACGAATACGACGGCGGCTACAACCGCCGTTCAGGCCGGCCCTGGCAGCGGTGCGAGGGCTACGACGGCGGGCACGTCGACTGGATCGGCGGCTTCCGCTGGGCCAACCTCCAGGATGAAGCAGTTCTGGCGATCCCCCAGGGAACGTCGCCGCAGCCGACGACCTACTCCGTGGATGCGAGCTCGAATCTTTTTGCAGCGCAGGTGGGCACCCGGGGACGCATGGCCTTTGAACGGTGGGCGGTCGAGGGCTGGATGAAGATCGGCATCGCCGGCACGCTGCTCTCGCAGTCGCAGACCCTATTCGATCCTCTCCCGCCAACGCAGTTTCGAGTTCCAAATCCATCATCCTCCGACAAAGCCGGCATGGGGATGATCGCCGACATGAATCTCTCCGCGATCTATCGCTTCAACGAGGTCTGGGGCCTGCGGGTGGGCTACAACCTGCTCTGGCTGACGGGCGTGGCCCTGGCGCCGGACCAGTTCGACTTCACGCCGAGTAGCATCGGCGGCACCAACCTCAACGGCTCAGGCAGCATGTTCCTGAGCGGTGCCAATCTGGGACTCGAGGCCCGCTGGTAGTACAGGGCCACGGGAATCCGCGTCGGACTGCACTCGACTACGCGATGGCGTTGAGCTTGACGTAGAAGACGAGCGTCGCATTGGGCCCGATCTTGGGCGGGCTGCCCGCGGCACCGTAGGCCAGATTCCCAGGGATGATGAACTGCGTGATCCCGCCGACCTTCATGGTCTTCAGGCCTTCGGTCCAGCCCTTGATCACGCTGCTGAGCGTAAACTGCGTGCCCTGATTGCCATCGAACCGAGTGCCGTCAAGCAGGTAG
>CANHYS010000270.1 GCA_947464585.1 Planctomycetaceae bacterium
GATTCGAGCCGTTTTGGCAAGGACGTGAAAAAGGTGGTGCAGGAGGCGTGGAAGAAGGTGGGGTTGTAGACGCGACGCGAGGGCCCGCATTCATGCTGCCGGGGTCAACAAGCGGCCTTCGACGATGATCCACACGCCTTCGCGGCGTGCCAATTCAGCCGAGATGGGAGCAATCGCGTCGCAGGCGACGAATGGCTGCGCACGCTCACCGATCTTGCGGAGCACCGCCGCCCGACGGGCTGCCCGGAGCACATCGTCGTTATCGGCCGTGAACGACACCTCGCCGACAAGATAGATCGTGTCGCCGTCGATGGTGCCCGTGGCGATGAGATCGGCTCGTCGGAGCTGGTCGAGATCCTCATCGCTCAGTTCCCGCATCGCCGGGCGGTCTTCGAGAGACTCGATCAGATCCATCGGGCCGACAACGCGACATCGCTTGATCTGGCGGCCCACGTAGGCCGGCAGGCGATTGCCAACGACCCATTCGAGGGCCCAGCCGGCTGTTTTATCGGTGCGAATGTGGAGCGTGCGAACCGTGTCGGCCAGGTCGCGCACCTCGGCGTTGGTCAGTTTTTGCTGCTCGGCCAGGTCGCGGACTTCGGCGCTGGTCAGTTTCTGCTGCTCGGCTAGGTCGCGGACTTCGGCGCTGGTCAGTTTCTGCTGCTCGGCGAGGTCGCGAACCGAGGCACTTGTCAGCTTTTGCTGTTCGGCCAGGTCACGAACCTCAGCGCTGGTCAGTTTCTGCTGCTCCTCCAGGTCGCGAAGCGAAGCACTTGTCAGCTTTTGCTGTTCAGCCAGCGCGGTCATGGCCACGCGGAGATCGTGCACATCGGATCGGGTGGCGAGCGCGTCGTGTGCTGTGACGACGCACCGTGCGAGCACTTCGGCCTGTGGAACGGTGAACACCTTCACCAGTTCATCGCGGATGGATTCGGCGAGCATGTGATTCGCCTCCGTCTCATGAGTGTACGCATGTGTATGTTGGTGTCAAGAGTCCCGTTGCGTCCCATAAAAGCCCTGCGCGCAAGCGACGGGATGTTCCTGTCCCCTCCCCATAAAAGCCCTGAGCGCAAGCGACGGGATCTGTCCGCTGCGGTTCGCGATCCCCCGGCTTGCGCCGGGGGCTTTTATTCGGATGGATTATGCGGCGGTGATATCGACGTGAGCGGTATAGCCCAGTCGTTTGAGGAGTTGCTCGCAGTCTTCCCACGTGAGGCCGAACGACCGAACGTCTGCCGCACCGAGTCGTCCGACAATCGCAGCCAAGTCGGTGGCATGTGGGTCATCGAAAGTCTCCTGCATGATCGCCATTTCGGCCCAGTCGACGAGTGCCTCCAGGGACATCTCATGATGAAGCCATGCACCAATCTTTTCAGCAACGATTTGTCGGGTAATCATTGGCGAGGCTCCGCTATGTGCTTGTGGCCGAGATCGACCGGATATTTCTGATGGACTTCCGCAAGAGACCCTTCAGCATCGTAAATTTCCTGCCAGAACCGCACGGTTTGTTCGTTTGCGTTTACTTCCTTGAGGTATCTGGCTCTCCATCCCATTTTGCCAGGAACGTCAAGCCAGTAAAGCCTTCCGCCGTTCTCGAGGGTTCGCCAGTTCGTAAATTTCCGTTCATTCTGAACACGGTTTGTCATCGCGAGCGACCCTCAGTGGTGCACGCATGTATAGTATCCTGCCGTGTGGCGGTCAACCCCATCCCATAAAAGCCCTGAGCGTAAGCGACGGGATCTGACCCCTGCGGTTCGCGATCCCCCGGCTTCCGCCGGGGGCTTTTACTGGGGCGGGGCGGGGCGTTGGGCGGTGCCCGCTCCTTTCCCTACCAAGTGTCGATTGGGGCCTGAATAGGTCCATTTGCCATGGATTTTCCGCTCTTAACGTGAATTTCGCGGGCTCGGAAAATTCGACAGAACCTTTTCGCTCGAGCTGCGTACGATAGTCTTCGTGGCGATGCACCAGCGGATCACGGTTTTTGAGGTGCCGCACCACGGATGAGGGAGGCGACGATGAGTCGCAGGGATACCTCGCCGACGCCGTCTTTCGGGGGATCGCTTCGCAAGCATCCCCCGCTCTCCAAGCGGCGGCTCTCCTCTCCCGCCTCAGATCGACCAACTTCCGATCTGCTGGCTTCCGACCTTCTTGGCCTCGCCTCTCGGCGGGGCCAAGCTGTTTATAGGCCCTTTCTCTTTTCCTTCTCTTTTCTTGCGATCTCTTCTGAGGCGACCCATGTCGGCCGCCATCTGCATCACGTTGATCATTGCCATGAAAGGCAGGGTAATGCCATGGTTTTGCAGCGACGTTCGGGTTTCACGTTGATTGAACTGTTGATCGGGATCTCGATCTTCACGATCCTTGGGGCCATCATGCTGCCGGCGGTTCAGTCGGCTCGGGAGTCGGCCCGGCTCACCAGCTGCCGCAACAACATCTCGCAGCTGTCGAAGGGCATGATCCAGCACGAAACGTATTACGGCTACTTTCCGTCGGGCGGGTGGAGCCCGCAGTGGCTTGGAGTGGCTAGCAGGTCGGGCGATTCGTCGCAGCCGGGCGGCTGGTCCTTTGGCGTGCTCCCCTATATCGAGGAGGTGTCTCTCCGGAACACGGTGGCCAACGTGCCTGCCGGCGGCGAGGCTGCCGCGTACGCGAAGCTCGTGAGCACCTCACTGCCCACGTTTGCCTGCCCATCGCGGCGAGGATCACAGTCGCTGCCGCTCTCTTCGACGTCGTTTCAGGGCGGGACGGTGACGCTCTCGAAGGCCACGCGAAGTGACTACGCGGTGAACAGCGGCTCGGGCGGCTCGGCAGCGGCTGGATTCCAGGGACTGTGCCCGCGGCTGTCGGCCTATGCCTCGGCGATCACGGCAGCCACGAAGTCGTCGGGCTCGAAGAAGGTGACAATCTGCCATGCCCCTCCGGGCAATCCGACGAAGGGGAACACGCTCAACATTTCCGTTTCCGGGCTCAACGGCCACAAGAATCACGATGGAGACATGCTCGGGGCGTGCGATTCCTGCGACGATCCGGTCGATGCGATTCTGTCGAGCCCGAAGGATCTCCCCGAAGGTGACAGCTGGAGGAAGATGTCGCTAGCCGACAAGCTGACAAACCTCAGCGACATGGGCATTCCCGACGTGATCCAAGACGGCATCGCCGGGCGGATGACGAGGCTGCAGGCGGCGAGTGTGTATGACGGATTGTCCAACACCTACCTCATCGGCGAGAAGTACGTCGCAGCCGACAAGTATTTCTCCGGCAATGACGAGGGTGATAAGGCTCCGATGATGGCGGGGTATTCGAGCGACACATCCCGCTGGGGCATCGTCCAGCCGGCTCGAGACGCGAAGGGCGTGTCAAACCCGAGGGCCTTCGGCAGCGGCCATCATGGCGGTTGGAACGTGGCCTATGCTGACGGCATGGTGCGGACGGTGAGCTTCGACATCGACGCCACGCTGCACACCCAGCTTTCGGGCCGCAACGACGGCAAGGGCATGCCGCCGAAGGAGTGAGCCGAGTGTAGACCCCCGGCCCCGGCCGAATAAAAGCCCTGAGCGTAAGCGACGGGATCTGCGTCAGGCGGTTCGCGATCCCCCCGGCTTACGCCGGGGGCTTTTATGGGGAGCGCAAGCGACGGGATCTGCCCCGCGGCTTTGCCGGTGGCGGCGCGTTTTTAACTCGTCCGTTTGGCTCACGCGGCTTCGACGAGCTGGTAGACCTTCCCCCTCGTCTTGAGCCAGTCGATGTCGCCGGCGAGGGCCCGTTCATGCACTTCGCGAAGGAGCTCGATGGTTTCCGATTCGTAGCAAGGTTCGCTTGGATCTTCGGCAGGGATAACCTGCTCGACATCAACCGTCACGATCAACCGATCTGTCTGGATCAGTCGCGTCCGCTTCACTCGTTGGCCTGGTATACGCATGCTTCAGCCCCTCCTACTCCATGATACCCCGTTCAAGGAGCCGTTCCGAGGCACGTTCGCCGACGACATAGCTGCCGCGATCAATAAGCCTGCAGATTTCGGAAAAAAGGGAAGGCACGGCGATACCAGCGGAAGACTGTGGGGAATGAACATGAGTGCAGTATGTTCCCTTGTGTACCGTGGCAATAGCCGCCCCATAAACGCAACAGTCGCCCGTTCCCATCCAAAACCGTCCTCATCCCTGCCCACGCAGGGGCTTTTATTGGCACGGGGTGCCCGCTCCCCATCCAAGCCCGCAGCGGAAGGAATTGCATGCCTTTGTGGACGTCTGTATATTAAAAGAACTCCGCATCGCGACCAGAACTCAGCCCACGGCCGTTGAGGCATCCATGAATCCCCAGTTGCAGGTTCTGACTTTTGAGGTGACCGTCGCGCCAGGGCAGCGGCTCGCGCTTCCAGAGGAAGCAGTGCAGGAATTGGGAGCTGGCCGCTGGTTGGTCTCCATTCAGCGGTCTGAAAGCTTGGAGTGTTCGGCGGAATCGGGCGTCGGGGCTGTCGTCCGCGATCACGAGGCTTTTCTCAAGTCTTATGCCGACGAGGATGAGTCGCTGTATGACGACTGTAAGGC
>CANHYS010000271.1 GCA_947464585.1 Planctomycetaceae bacterium
TCCAGCGGTCGGAGGATCGGTGGCAGTTCGATCGGCTGCACGACCGGTGGCAACGTCGTGAACGGCCCGGGCTCGGTCGGCCAGAAGTTCTTCTTCACCACGCCATCGGGGCTGAACACGATCACGAGCCGCTTCTTCGGTGCCGTGGATCCGGTCGCGGCGAGGCTGGGCAGGTTGCCGAGAAAGGGGAGCACGGCCGAGCCGACACCGAGCCGACGCAGGAGTTCACGTCGCGAGACCGTGATCATGGGGTTTTCTCCGGGACGGAAGCCTGTTCGGCGGGTGGCTGCGGCGCGGGGGCCTCTGGTATCTGCGGTGCCGGCGGCGGCAGGGCCGCGACAGTCATGATATCGACCAGGAGGCGGCGGATGTCGCAGTTGTTCGCTGCGAATTGCTTCCGCAGCGTTTCCAGCGTGTCGGGGCCCCAGGCCCGCATGGGCTGTTTGACAAGGGCATGGAAGAGTTGCTGGACGAAGGCATCCTGAGCATCGCGGCTGGTGGCGATGGTGGCGGCCAGTTCGCGGGCCCCGTGAAACGTCGCCTGCGGACCCTCCCGGGGGAGGTATGAGCCCGATGCGTCGATCGGCTTCTGCACGTCGCCGCGGATCTCGGCCGTCCGATACCGTCCGATCGGGTCGAACTCTTCCAGCGCGAAGCCGAGCGGATTGATCATCGTGTGGCAGGTCTGGCAGGCGACGGAACTCGTCTGCAGCGCCACCCGTTCCCGCGTGCTCAAATTTGGATGGAGGTCGGGCGCCAGCGGGGTGACAGCCTCCTGCGGCGGCTTGAGGACGTTGCCCATCACGCTGCGGGCCAGGAACACGCCGCGGTGGATTGGCGACGTGGCCGCTGCATAGGAGAGCACGCTGGCCATGTAGGGATGCGACAGCACGCCCGCGCGGCGGCCGTCGTCGAGACGGACGCGACGAAACACCGCGTCGGCCGGGAGCTTTGCCCCGTAGAGTGGACCGAGCCGGCCGTTGAGATAGACCTCGTCATCGGTAAACAGCCGGCGGAAGTCGGAGCCTCCCGATCCCCACGCAACGTCGTCCACGAACAGTTCGAGGCTCGTTCGCATGTCGGCCGCGATCTCTGGAGAAAACTCCGAGTAGCGGGTCTGGTCTTTCACGATCTCGGGGCCGTGTTCGACGCGGAGCCAGGCGAACAGGAAGTCGTGGAGCTTCGAGCGGGTGCGACGGTCGTTCACCATCCGCTCGGCCTGCCTGCGAACCTGCTCGGCCGTGACGAGCTGGTTCTTGGCGGCGGCATCCCAGAGCGGCTGATCGGGGATCGAGTCCCAGAGGCCGAACGAGAGCCTCGCTGCGGTCGCGAAACCGTCCGGTTTTTGACTCGCGGCCGCTTCGTTCCCCGCAGTCGCCTCAGTATGGAAGAGGAATCGCGGCGATCCCAGCACGAGCAGCATCGATCGCTTGAGCGCGGCGTCGAGGTCGGGGGCATCGGCGAAGGGACGGTCGACGACGAGCGCCCGCACGTGATCGGAGAGCGGCTGACGGAAGGCTCGAGTGGCGAAGGTCGTGGCGAACTGTTTGAGCTTGTCAGCCCGATCGGTACTGTCGCGCTTCGTGTGGGCCAGGTGCTCGATGTGGTCGAGCGCGTAGTCGGCCATCTCCACGCTGGCAGAGTTGGCCGCGGCAAACCATTCCTGCGACACGCTCGTGCCCCGCTCGTAGCCGATCGACTTGTCGTCGGGCGGGAAGGGCGTCTTCACCACGAACACCTCGGGGCTGTCGTGTGGGATCAGGCACCGCTCAGGCACAGGCTCGAGCACGCCGTGCGGCGGCTTCCAGAGCAGCTGCATCGAGGCGTGCTTGAGTGGCTCGTCCTTCTTGTCAACGCCCTGGTTGGCCTTCGAGAATTCGAGCCGCAGCGGATAGCTGCGGCCACCGAGGAGCAGGATGTTCGCCCTGTATTCGGTGTCGTTGCCCGACTTCACATAGGCATCGATGAGCGGCGGCTCGTACCACGCCGTGTTGAGGGCGAGCTTTGCGGAATGATCCGTGCGGATCACGAACTCGTACACGCCAGTCTCTGCGGGCACGAGCGAACCGGTCCAGCGGATGGCGAAGCGGTTGGGCTGGAACCGCTCCGGGTCGGGGCCCTCGAGGCCGAAATCAAAATCGACCTGTGGGTCGATCTGCTCGTAGACGAGGCCCGTTTGGCGGTTGAAGTCGCGAGTGTGGAAATATTCGGCCCGCAGGCCGCGGCGGCTATCGATGCCAGGGCCGCGATTGCGGAAGCTGGCAATCAGGTCGGCGGCGGTGTTTTGATACTGCCGGACCGTCAGTCGGGAGAGTTCCACCCGGGCCGGCCGATTGCGATCGCGGGCCACGGCCGAATAGAAGGTGCCGTGGATGTACTCCGCCACCTGCCGTGCCGCGTCGCCGGTGACCTTCGACGGATCGTCCTCCGGCATCGTCTCGTCGATGTAGGCGGCGAGCTGGTTGACCGAGCGGTCGCCGACGAGCGGTTCGGGCACGTCCTTGGTGCCGATACCAGCATCGCCGTGGCAGCGGCCGCAGTGCTCGCGATAGATGGCCAGCCCGGGGTGGTCTTCGGCGGCCGGCGGCGCTGCCGACAGCACACCACAGGCGAGCCATCCGGCCCAACCGAGGGCACTCCACAATGGCATTCGGATACCAAGCATGGTGACCAGCAATCAGGTGGGCAAACGGGCGGGCACCAACACGACCCCTCTATCATAGTCAGGCCATAGCATCGACGAAACCGGGTGGTGGACTGTCGCCGGGTTCCTTTTAGCCTGACTATCAGCACCTTCCGTGAAAACGACCATCTCCGGAGCGGGGCATGTAAGGTGGCGGCGGTTTTTCGGAAGAAGAGTCTAGAGAAGCCGTTATGACGAATCGCTCCCCTGCCGTCCCAGGATCAGCCTCGCCGCAGCCCGATCCGCATCAGGCTCGGATGCTCCTGCTCTCCCGGCTCTGGTCGGAGGCCCAGCCAGTGGTGGCAGCGATGGTCGCCGGTGCGGTGGTCGATTTCCAGCACAGCGAAGATCTCGTCTCGCAGGTGGCCGAGACGGTAGTGATGAAGTTCGACGACTACGATCGTTCGCGGCCGTTCACGCCGTGGGCTCTGGGCATTGCGAGAAACATCATCCTCAGGCACTACGACCGTCGGGCTGGTGAACGGCTTGTATTCTTTGACGACAAAATCTTGAGCGAGATGGCCGTCGCCCACGAGCAGGTGGCCGGGGAGTCGGCCGAGCGACTGGCGGCGATGCAGAAATGCGTCGCCGAGATCAAGGGCAAGACCCGGCGCGTGATGGAAATGCGGTATCTGCACGGCCTCAAGCCCGCCGCCATTGGACACTCGCTCGACATGACGACCAACGCCGTCTGGGTGATGCTGCATCGGGGCCGCGATGCCGTTGCAAAGTGCATCGGTCGCAAACTGATGGCTGCTGAAGGGGATGGGGCCACATGAGCAACGTCGACAACGCGCGGCCGATATCGGACGGTGGCGATCGCGATGCGGATCGATATGAGCAACTCGTGTCGCGGCACTTTGATGGGCTTCTGTCAGCCGAGGAGAGCCGAGAGCTGGGTGCGCTCGCGGTCGCTGATCCGGCGCGGGCCCGCGATTTCGCACGGCAATCGATGTTTCACCAGCATCTGCGGGCCACCTTGCGGCTGGAGCACGACTACGCAGCGCAATCGCCCGATATGGTCGGCCTTGCACGTGGCCGCTGGACGTTCGGCAAGGCATCCACCGGAACTTCGGACTGGGCTGCCCGTGCGGCCGGAATGGTGTTGGCCGCCATGGTGGCGGTGGCTGGAGTCGGCTGGCTCGTCACGTCTTCATTCTCGTCGTCTTCGCGGTCGATCGAAGCGGGCGTGCCGGGATCTGTGTCGTCCACCCCGCCGTTTGCTGTGCTGAACGCGGCGGTGGATGACGTCTGGGCAGATTCCAATGTCGGCCTCAGCCTCCGGCATGGCACGCTACCCCGGGGGCCGATCAGGCTCTTGTCGGGGCGGGTCGAGATGCTCTTCAACTCCGGCGGCACGGCCGTCATCGAAGGTCCCGCCGTCTTCGAGCCGATCGCGGCGAACGCGCTGCGGCTCAGTGAGGGTTCGGTGCGATGCCGTTGTCCGTCGAAGGGCACCGAACTACGGGTTGTCACGCCCGCCACCACCGTGACCGATCTCGGCACCGAGTTCCTCGTGTCGGTGGGGCCAAACCAACAGACACGGCTGGCGGTGACCGAGGGGAGCGTGCGGATCGACGGTGGTGGTGGCACCCGTCTCGTTCACGAAGGCGAGGCATTCGTGATCGATCAGGAGGGCTGGAAGGACGACATCGGGTTTCTGAAGGACGAGGCCCAGGTGGCACAGTTGCGGTCCGCTGACCGCGAGGTCTTCGAGCGGTTTCCAGAGCGGTTGGCTGATCCCGACATGCATGGAGTCGGGTCGGGACCATTGCCGCAGATGGGGCAATCGGCGTCGCTCGATCCGCGGGCGACCGGGTGGATGGCGTCGGGTGGCAGCGATGGCATCGTGCGGGTCGA